>CAJYKO010000140.1 GCA_913775215.1 uncultured Devosia sp.
CGATGAAATGGCTTCGGCAATGGGGCGGGTGCGGTCGAGGGTGATCGGCACGGCTTTTATGGCAGCAGCAAGCGCGGTGGGGTCGAGCGCGTTGGCGTTTGGAAACCATTCACGAAGGAGCGCGGCCTTGACCGGATCGAGCCCGGCGCCTTTGCGGATACGGTTGGCAAAGCTCAATTTGCTCGGCTGGCGCAAGAGATCGGCAGCAAGGCGCTCGGTGGTGCGGCCGGGCATGAGGTCAACGGTGAGGACGGCGGTGCCCTTGGCGATGAGTTCATCGCGGAGCGCCGCGGCGTGCGCATAGACCAGACTGCCCTCGATGCCCCAGCGCGTGATGACGAACTCGCCTGGGATGGTGCCGGCATGACTGGTGGCGGTAACCGACTTAAGCGGCAGGCCCGCGAAGCGTTCGGTGAAAAACGGGCTCCAGGCGACCTCGAACCCGCAATTGGCGGGGAGGAATGGCGCGATCTCGATCCCTCGGAGGCGGAGCGGTTCGACCCAGGCAGCGTCGGAGCCGAGGCGAGGCCAGGATGCACCACCAAGGGCGAGGAGCACTGCATCGAATTTGTGGGTTTCAGTGCCGGAGGCGGTCTCGATCGTCAGGCTATCGCCGTCAAAACCAGCCCAGCGGCACTGGGTACGGATCGTAACGCCCAAACCCTGCATCCGTGCCAGCCAGGCGCGGAGCAGCGGCGAGGCTTTCATTGCCTTGGGGAAGACACGGCCAGAGGAACCGACAAAGGTTTCGACGCCGAGCCCTGCGCACCAGATGCGGATATCCTCGCCGGTAAAACTATCGAGTGCGGACTGAAGCGCGGGTCGGGCCGCGCCGAAACGCGTCAGAAGCGCCGCGTGGCTCTCGGAATGGGTGATATTGAGCCCGGACTTGCCGGCCATCAGAAACTTGCGGCCAACTGTCGGCATGGCGTCGAACACTGTAACGGCATGACCGGCAGTGCCGAGCACTTCCGCTGCCATCAAGCCCGCGGGTCCGCCCCCGATGATTCCGATCCTTTGCACACCCGTCTCCGCGTTTCGGGGCGATCCTTAGCCAGTTTCGCTTGCCGAGGCTATGGCATCGTCTGGTGCTGTTGCGACGCAGCGGCTAGTGTCGCGCCGAATTTTTAGAGCCAAGACCACCCATGATCACCTGCTTCGATATCGGCGGCACGACCATCAAGGCCGCAACTGCAACCGCGCCTGAGGCGCTGCAGCATCTGGGGCGCATACCGACGCCGCGCGACGATTTCGAAGCTTTTGTCCGGGTCATTGCCCAAATGGTCGAAAAAGGCGGCGCGCCGGCAGGTTCGGGCATTGCGATTTCGGTGACTGGCGTGGTCGACCCCGATACGGGCCATGTCACTTGCGCCAATATTCCCTGCATCGACGGCAAGCGATTGGCGCAGGATCTCTCCGCCCGGCTTGGGCAGCCAGTCACCGTGGCCAATGATGCCGACTGCTTCGTGCTCGCAGAAGCGACAGCGGGCGCGGGTCGTGGATATCGCGTGGTGTTCGGGGCGATCCTCGGCACCGGCGTCGGTGGCGGTATCGTCGTTGACCAAAAACTGCATCCCGGTGCGGCGGGTCTTGGCGGCGAATGGGGGCATGGCACGATCGTCGCGACGAAGGTTGATCTGCCTCCCTATGACCTGCCGCACTTTGCCTGCGGCTGCGGGCTGGAGGGATGCCTCGACACGGTCGGTGGCGCGCGGGGCATGGAGCGGCTTCACAAGCACCTGCATGGCGTGGACCTGCCAAGCATCGCCATCGTCGAGAGCTGGCTGGCGGGCGATGATAAGGCCACGCAGACGATCGACCTGCTGGTAACACTGGTGGCACAGCCCCTGGCGCTGGTGGTCAATATTGTCGGACCCGATATCGTGCCGGTGGGCGGCGGCCTGGGCAATAGCAGGGAGCTGATCGAAAGGATCGATGCGGCGGTGCGGCCACGCATTCTGCGAAAACTCGACCGGCCCCTGGTCGTGCCGGCGGCACTGACGGCAGACGCGGGCCTTGTGGGCGCGGCGGCACTTGGATTGGGAGCGGGAGCATGACGCTTCTTGAAGTGTGCATCGATAGCGCAGCGGGCCTGGACGTGGCTGCGGCCAATGGCGCGGATCGGGTGGAACTCTGCTCGGCGCTTGAATTGGGCGGGCTGACGCCAAGCCCCGGGCTGGTGACATTGGCAGCCGAAACAGGGATCGCGGCACGCGCCATGATCCGCCCGCGAGCGGGAGACTTCATCTTCGACGGCGATGAAATTGCCCAGATGCTGGCCGAGATCGGCTTTGTGCGAAAATCGGGTATCGAGGGCGTCGTGCTGGGCGCCAGCCGATCCGACGGCAGTCTTGATGTCGAAACACTTTCGATACTTGCCGGAGCCAGCACGGGTCTCAAGAAAACGCTGCACCGCGCCTTTGACCTCGTGCCCGACATCGAAGAAGCCTTCGAGCAAGCAATCGCGCTTGGCTTCGACACAATCTTGACGTCTGGACGGGCACACTCTGCGCTTGAGGGTCTCGCCGATCTAACGCGCTTGCATGACCTTGCTGCGGGTCGGGTCGCCATCATGCCCGGCGCCGGCATTCACGCCGGGAATGTCCGAACACTGCTCGATGTCAGACCTTTTGCCGCTGTTCACGGCTCGTGTTCAGAACCGGTTCGCCCCGACAGCGAAGTGGCAGCAAAACTAGGATTTGCCAGCAACAATCGGCGCACAACTTCCCCGAAGAGCGTGGCCGAATTAAAAGAAGTTCTTTGATTTCAACGCAAACACCTGATGCGCCTACGAATTAGGCAATTCATCAGTGCTTCACCATACATTAATAGGAAAACTACTACAGTGGGTAAGTAGACCGCAGTTTTGCGACAAGAACCCGTCAACAGGTGTTCGGCAGATGGGCGGCTTTCAACCAAGCCGTAACCCCACGGCACACTGAGAAGGTATTGTCGCATGCGCATCCGCGGCAAGGTTTTGACTATCGTTGGCGTCATGGGTGTCGTTGCCGCCCTGATTACCGGCATCGGCCTCTATGTCGTGGCTGAATATGACCATCAGATCGAGCGTCTCGATCATGCGTCCAAGCGCGCCCTTTACGGTGAATCGCTCAACCGCCACGTGACTGCCGTCGTGATGGAGGCGCGTGGTGTCTACGCTGCGGCCAATACCGAAAAAGCCAAGCAGTTTGCCGAGGGCCTCCTGAGCCAGCTCGACGAAGTGGACAGCGTCATCGAGAAATGGCGCCCGCTGGTCGAGCCGCAGGATCTGGCTGCGTTCAACGCCATGGCTGACAAGGCCGCAACTTTTCGCACCTTCCGCGCCGAAACTGCACGTCTTGGCCGTGATGTCGATCCGGCCCAGGCCAATGCCCAGGGCAATACCGAGGAAAACCGCGCCAATCGCAAGGCATTCCAGGCCGATATTGACGCCATCGTCGCGACCGACCTCGAAGACTATCAGAGCATCCAACAAGCGATTGTTGGCTTTGAGAATACCATGCGTACGCTGCTCCTGGCTGTTGCGGGTATCGGCATCCTGCTCGGCACCGGCGCTGCCGTCTATATCGGCACCTCGCAGCTTAGCCGCCCGATTACGCGCCTGACCGGCGCGATGCGCTCGCTGTCGGAAGGCGATTTCCAAACCGAAGTGCCCGGCGCTGACCGCGCCGACGAAATCGGCGAAATGGCCCAGGCCGTGCAGGTCTTTAAGGACAACGGCATCAAGATGGCCTCGATGACTGCCCAGGAACAGGCAGCTGCCCTCAAAGCTGCGGCCCGTACCAAAACCATGGAAGTGTTCCAGACCGAATTCGACGCCGTTGTTGAAGCAGCTATGGCGGGCGACTTCAGCCGATCGATCACCACCCAGTTTTCCGACGCAGACCTCACCCGTCTCTCGCAGAATTTCAACGCCATGGTTTCGAGCGTTCGCTCAGGGCTAGCCGATGCAGGCGCAGTGCTTGGTGCGCTTGCCGATACCGACCTGACCCAGCGGATGACCGGGTCGCACCAGGGTTCGTTCCTGGAACTGCAGACCGACATGAACCGTGTTGCCGATACGCTGACCGACGTGGTTACGCGTCTGCGCACCACGTCGCGCGGCGTCAAGGTTGCCACTGGCGAAATCCTGGCTGGCGCCAACGACCTTTCGGAACGCACCACCCGGCAGGCCGCGACGATCGAAGAGACCTCAGCGACCATGGAACAGCTGGCGCAGGCGGTGACGGAGAATGCCAAGCGCGCCCAACGTGGCAGTTCCACTGCCGAAGCGGTCACGCAATCTGCGGTGCAGAGCGGCCAGGTGATGGACGAAGCGACGGCCGCCATGGGCCGGATCACGACTGCCTCGGAAAAGATCTCCAACATCATCGGCATGATCGACGACATCGCTTTCCAGACGAACCTTCTGGCGCTCAACGCGTCGGTCGAAGCGGCTCGCGCTGGCGAAGCCGGCAAGGGCTTTGCGGTCGTTGCCGTCGAGGTGCGCCGTCTCGCACAATCGGCCGCGGAAGCCTCTTCCGACGTCAAGGTTCTGATCGAGGAAAGCGCGCGGGAAGTCGATGGCGGCGCTCGCCTCGTATCCGACGCGGCGAACAAGCTGAGCGCCATGCTCGACGCCATGCGCGCCAACAGCTCAATGATGGCCGAAATTGCCCACGAAAGTGCTCAGCAGGCTCAGGCAATCGATGAGATCAACGTCGCCGTCCGCCAGATGGACGAGATGACCCAGCACAACGCTGCGCTGGTGGAAGAAACCAATGCTGCGATCGAGCAGACGGAAGCGCGCGCCAACGAACTCGACAGCATAGTCGAGGTGTTCCGCGTTGCAGGTCACGTCGCGCCAGCCGAGGCTGCGCCTCTTCGGCGACCCATGGCAAAAGCAAAGCCCGCACAGGCCAAGTATCTGACGCAGGGCAACGCCGCCATTGCGGCGGATTGGGACGAATTCTGAACTCTTTAATATACGATTGAGCAAGCGGCGCTATCCAGGATGGCGCCGTTTTGCTTTTCACAGCACGTAAAAGCGTCCGCAGAATAAGTATAACCAATAGGGACGGCATCGATATCGTTAAAAACACGTAAAGACCATCATATTGCGACAATGATTCCAAATTGACGGAAATTTGAATCAGTAAAACACTGCCCACACCCATCCACCCAAGGATAGAGCGGTGTGCAGGATTTTGGCCGACAGTCTAATTCCGCATTCTTTTAGCAACCGTCCTGACGGGCACGTTCCTGTACCGCTGCAGCCAGCGTGGACACGATGAAGATATTGGTCCTGGGTCTCAATTATGCCCCGGAACTGATCGGCATTGGCCCCTATACAGCGGGCCTGGTCGAGGCACTGACCCGGGCCGGGCACAGCGTGACGGTGGTGGCGGGCCAACCTTATTATCCGGAATGGCGCGCGCGCCGGGGCCATAGGTTCTTCGCGTCAAAGGTGGATGGACCTGAAAGGATTATCCGCGTTCCCCACTTCATTCCGGAGTACCCAACGGGCGTCTTGCGGCTGGTTCATCATTTCAGCTTCGCTCTGACGTCCCTCGTGCCGATGCTGTGGATGGCCCTGTTCTGGCGACCCGATCGTGTCCTCGCGATTGCACCGAGCCTGATGGCCGCGCCACTGGGGCTGGCGGCAGCGCGCCTTGCGGGAGCAACTGCCTGGCTACACGTACAGGATTTCGAGCTCGAAGCGGCGCAGGCGACGGAACTGCTGTCGCGTAATCGAGTACTGGGAAGACTATTCAGCCGGCTCGAACGCGCAATTCTGCAATCGTTCGACAGGGTCAGCAGCATATCTTTGGCCATGTGTCGCAAACTCATGGACAAGGGTGTCTGTGCCCAGAAGATTTCCGAACATCCCAATTGGGCGACCACGCACCCGCACCCAGGCACCGAGATCGACTTTCGGACGCTCTGGAACATCAAAACACGCCATGTCGCGCTCTATTCCGGTGCACTCGGGCCCAAGCATGGATTGGACCTGATCATCCGAACGGCCAGGGCTTTGCAACACCGCAGAGATTTGACCTTCGTCATCTGCGGCAACGGACCAGACCGAGCCGCACTCGAGGCGTCTGCGCGTGGTCTCGGAAATATTCAGTTTCGCGATTTGCAGCCGCGCGAAGATCTCGCATCGCTCCTCAATCTGGCGACCATTCATCTCTTGCCACAGATTGCAGGGACGCAGGACCTGGTGCTGCCGAGCAAGCTTCCCAACATGCTCGACTCCGGCCGTCCGGTCGTGGCAACGGCGCAGCCGGGCTCGGTGCTGCATACCGAAGTCAGGGACTGCGGGATAGCAACGGCACCGCACAATGTCACAGCCTTTGCCGAAGCAATCGAGCGGCTGTGCGACAATGATTTGTTCTGTGCCCGTCTGGGGGCTGCCGCTCGGGCACGGTCGAAAAGACGCTGGTGTCGGCAGGTGCTTGTCTCAGCCTTCGTCGCAGATATCGAAAGGGCCGAAAAGGCCGCCTCCGGGACATCTGCGGCAGAGCAACGGCCATGACGATGGTGCTGGCGGTGAGCCTGATCGTTCTTGGTTTTGCCGCCACCGGCTATGGTCTCCGGACGCGCCGCCCTGCCCTGACACTCCTTGGTGCCGCCGTTCTCATTTCGCATGGCTTACCCCTCGTTTTGACCATGCCGACTGATCGATTGGGGACCGTGGACGCATTCTGGCCGGACATCGTGTGTATGACCGCGCTGGCAAGCCCGGCATGGGTTTTGGGTTATTGGGTGTTGGCGCGGAAACCAGCTGGCGCCTTTGGGACGATCCGGACAGTCGAGCTTGATCCATCGCCTTGGCATATCGCCGTTGTCGTCGCGCTCGTAGTTTTGATCGGCTTGGCGCCTGGCGGGCCGATCGGCTTTGCAACGGCAGGATTTCTGCGATTGCCTGTCGAGACGCCTCTTTTTTCGCTGACCTATGCATTCGCCTGTCTCGCGGCACTAACGACAAGCCTCGTATGCCTTCGGCAGATGGACAATGCCGCCCCGACACCATGGTTCTCGATCGTCATTGTCCTCGCCATTTTCTGGCTGCTGGGCGGCCGGACACAGCTCGTCATTACGGGCCTCAGCTTTGCCTTGCTGTACCTTGCTCACGGCAGGATCAGGCCGCAAAAGCTCGTTCTTCCGGCACTCATCCTTTTAGGCCTGGCGCTACAGACCCTGAGCCTGCGATTGACGCTGCAAGGCGAGGAAACGGGTCTGCTGGCCGCCTTGTCGATGACCATGTCGCAACTGTCGCTGCTTGAAGGTTATGCCCTTTCCGCCCGTCACGTCGCAGAGGCGGGCTTTCATCCAGGTCATTACTGGGATGTTTTGCAGCAGGTCATGCCGCGGGCAATGTTCCCGGACAAGCCGCTTCAGCTC
>CAJYKO010000141.1 GCA_913775215.1 uncultured Devosia sp.
GCCGGGAAGGGCGTAGACCCACATCTGGCGGATGTGAATGTGCCACAGCACTTGGCGGGACGACATGCCATAGGCGCGCGCTGCTTCGAGCTGCCCGGTGGGTACGGCACGGAGCGCGCCGTGAATGACGTTGGTGGCAAAGGCGCCATAGACGATGCCGAGCGAGACGCTGGCAAGCATCAGATATTCGGGTGTGCCGAGGATCCAGTTTGCCTCGCGGCAGGGTGGCCAAGCGGCGGTCTGCGCGGCTACCATTTCGGGCGAGCAGATCTGCGTCGCCACGAGCCATTCAACGGCCTGCTCGAAGGCGAGAGGAAAAAACAGGAAGAAGAGGACGTCTGGCACGCCGCGCACAATCGAGGAATAGATTGTGCCTACAAGGCGGAGCGGCCAGAAGCGGGAATTTTTGGCGGTGGCGCCAGCGAGGCCGAAAAGGACGGCCAGCGCTCCACCCATGAGAGCCGCGAAAATGGTGAACTGGAAACTCGCATACCAGGTCAGATGCTTGCCATTGGTCAGATAGCTGAGCCAGAAGGCGATGTCGTCGGTCATGTGGCGCGCACCAGTTCAGTCGGTGAGCGAGGGGCTTTCACCCCTCACTCGAAGCAATGTCAGTTCGCGTAATAGGGGCCGCGGCCGTCGAACCACTTGGCGATGAGACCATCAACAGTGCCATCTGCCTTGAGGGCTTCGATGGCGGCGTCGAGCTTAGCGGTCAGTTCGGTGTCTTCCTTGCGGAGGCCGATCGCCATGCCTTCGCCGATCATGATGTCGGGTCCGGTATAGTCGATTGCGCCGCTCGAGGCAGAGACGATGGGGTCGACATAGGCGCCATCAGCGAAAATGGCATCGAGGTTGCCCGCCGAGAGATCTGCCACAGCTTGGTCTGCTGTGGTGAAGGAGACAACGGTGTTGTCCTTGGCAAGTTTCTCTTCGGCATAGGCTGCCTGGATCGTGCCGCCCTGAACGCCAATACGCTTGCCGGAAAGTGGGTCGAAATTGATGTCGGCGCCTGCCAAAGCGACGTAGCGCGACGGATCGGGCGGGAAATATTCGTCGCTGAACGCGATCGTCTGCTTACGCTCTTCGGTGATCGACATGCCGGCCATGATGGCATCGTAGTTGCCAGCCAACAGGTTCGGGATGATGGAATCCCAGTCGTTCACGATGAATTCGCAGGTCAGACCAGCCTTTTCGCAGATGGCACCGGCGAGCTCGATTTCATAGCCGGCAGGCTTGCCGCTTTCGTCGAGGAAATTCCACGGCGCATAGGCGCCTTCGGTGGCGATGCGGAGGCTTTCTTGCGCCATGGCGCCGCTGCTCAGAGCCATGGTGGCAAGAGCTGCCAGGATTATCTTCTTCATTACCGTCTCCATTGCGTTTGACGTCGAGATTTTAGCTTTGCCGCTGCTCGTCGTGATTGGCAGCGTTGAGAAATTGCCTGAGGCGGGCGGATTTGGTGGCGCCGAACACTTCGTCTGGTGTGCCCTCTTCCTCGATCAGCCCTTGATGCAGGAAAACCACGCGATCGGAAACCGAACGGGCAAATTCCATGTCGTGGGTGACGAGCACCATCGAGCGGCCCTCGTCAGCTAAGACCTTGATGACACGCAATACTTCCACCTCGAGCTCCGGATCGAGTGCCGAGGTGGGCTCGTCGAACAGCATGACGCGCGGATTGATGCAGAGGGCCCGGGCGATCGCAGCGCGTTGCTGCTGACCGCCGGAAAGCTGAGATGGGTAGGCGTCGGTCTTGGCGCCAATGCCGACCTTGTCGAGCATGGCACGGGCCTCGGCCTCCACCTCTGCGCGCTGCCTGCCCTGAACGATCAATGGTGCTTCCATGACGTTCTGCAGCACGGTCATGTGGGCCCAGAGGTTGAACGACTGGAACACCATGCCAAGCTCTGAGCGGATGCGACGGATCTGACCTTCGTCGGCAATGTGCCGCGATTGGCCTGCGCCACGCAGCTTGATGGCTTCGCCGTCGATCAGCACATCCCCGAGATCGGGCACTTCGAGCATATTGATGCAGCGCAACAGGGTAGATTTGCCCGAGCCGGAAGAGCCAATCAGGCTGACGACCTGACCTTCGCCCACGGACAACGAAATGCCCTTGAGCACTTCGAGTGCGCCAAAGGACTTATGCAGATCGCGTAATTCCACAACGGGCTTGGTCGCAGCGGGCGCCGTATTCAGTTCGTGCATGCTTACCGTAGGCCCGTGTTCGGGCATTCCTGAAGGTGACTGCCTTAATTTGAGGCTGGCAGTTTTGACCGCCTTCAACAAATGCAAATGGCGCCGAGATAGCAAGGGGAAAAAGCAGAATTGCCCAGCGCTCTTGGACTTGCGCTCAAAACCATGCACAAGACCGAGTGATCGACGCGCTGGGTGGCGGCATGTTTTTCGTAGTTTCGAAGATTTTCTGGCTGCTTGCCCAGCCACTGAGCATCGTGCTCTTGCTGATTGTCCTCGCGCTCGGATTTGGGCTGTTTAGGCGGCGCAAGTCCAGCATCGCGGCTCTGGTGCTGGCAGTCATTGTGCATGGGGCGGCGGGTTACACCAACCTCGGCTATCTTATTATTCAGCCGTTGGAGGACCAGTTTGCTGTGCCGGCAACGCCGCCGCGGACTGTCGATGCCATTATCATGCTGGGTGGCGCGACACTGGCGCGGCCAAGCTCGGCGCGGCAGATCGCCGAACTCAACGATGCCGGCGATCGGCTGACCACCACGCTTTGGCTTGCTAATGCTTATCCCGCGGCCAAGATTGTCATCAGTGGCGGAAGCGGGGTTTTGGATGACGAAGGAGAGTCTGAGGCGGAAACCGCCAAGCGCTTTTTCAGCATGCATGGCATTTCCGAGGATCGCTTCATCCTCGAAGGCAAGTCGCGGAACACCGACGAAAATGTCGCCTTCACCAAAGAATTGCTAGGAGATGCCTCGAGCGGCACCATCGTGCTGGTAACCTCGGCCTTCCACATGCCACGGTCCGTAGGAATCTTCAGCAAGGCCGGCCTGCAGGTTCTTGCCTGGCCGACCGACTATCGCACGCCGGGGCCGCAATGGTTTGGCTTCGACATCGCGAACCCAGTCCAAAATCTCAATGTTACGACCGTGGCGATCAAGGAATGGATCGGGCTGGTGGTTTATTACTGGACCGGAAAAACCAGCGCCTTTCTGCCCTAGCCATAAAAAAAGGCGGCCACTAGGGCCGCCCGTTTGCAAATTTATTAGGTCTTAGGTCCGGCGGAAGAGGCCGACGACCAGCGAAATGACGAGGAATGCCAAGAACAGGAAGAACAGAATCTGGGCAATACCTGCCGATGCGCCAGCAATGCCGCCGAAGCCAAGCACACCAGCAATAAGGGCGATAACGAGGAAGACGAGGGCGTAGTAAAGCATAGTTGCCTCCAAAATGTTGTCTTGTCTAATAAACGTTCGACCTTTTGGCGGGTTCCTATCGGCAACAAAAAAGCCGGCATAGCCGGCTTTCGAGTTTTGCATGGAAGATTGAGGTCACGCTGCCGCGCGAGAGCCGTCCTCGAAGAAAAGAGCCTGGCTAATCAGTGCCTTGACCATTTCAGGATTGAATGGCTTCGTGACAAGGAACGTTGGCTCGGGACGTTCGCCGGTCAACAGACGTTCCGGGAAGGCGGTGATGAAGATCACCGGTACGGAATGGGTGTTGAGGATGTCGTTGACGGCGTCGATACCCGAGCTGCCATCGGCAAGCTGGATGTCGGCGAGGATCATCCGCGGATTGGTCTGGTTGAAAAGACTGACCGCTTCCGTATGCGTGCGGGCAATGCTAACGACCTTATGGCCGAGGCTTTCAACCATCTGCTCGATATCCATCGCGATGAGGGGCTCGTCCTCGATGATCATGATCTCGGTCGCCACCTGGCGCGAAATTTCATGCGAGGCCTGATCAAGAAGGGAAGCAAATTCCTGATCGCTCACGGCGAGCACTTCCGCAGCCTGCGCATGCGTGAAGCCTTCAACTGCAACCAGCAGGAAGGCCTGGCGGGGGCGCGGTGCGAGATTGGCAAGATTACGCGCGGCACGCTGTTCCCAGGCGAAAGTCGAGATCGGTTCGGGAATATCGACTGCCGAGGAGGTGAAGAGGGCCGAGAACAACTTGTACAGCGCGATACGATCACTCGACGCTTCTGGGAACAAACTGATGTCGGCAATGAGGGCTTCCAGCGTTGCAGCGACATAGGCGTCGCCGGACGTCTGCGATCCTGTAACCGCCCGGGAAAATCTCCGGAGGTAAGGCAGGTGCGGCGCAATCCGCGTGGACAGAGACATGTAGGAAAACTCCAGTGACGCTTGAGTCCGTGACTTCACGAATAAATTTAACGGCTTGTAACGAGAAAAGTTCCGACGAATGGAACTTTTTTTAAACGGGTGAATTTCGTCTGATTAGCGGGACCGCTCCAAAAGCTTGGGTAGAGTCAGGGCATGAAGAACGACAGTTTGGTGAACCAACAGAACATGCGGCAACAGCCGGATGACGGCCTTGGGCCGACATCCGATATTGGTTCGCGTCTGCGCGCCCTTTATGGCGCAGTGCAGGAGGAGGGCGTGCCAGATCAGCTGCTCGACCTTCTCGAGAAATTGGACAATGCGGAGCAGGCGCAGTCCAAGCAATCTTCGCAGAGCGGAGAATAAGCGGATGGCGACAGAGACTACGTCGTTCAAGCGGGAAATGCTTTCCACTTTGCCTAGCCTTCGCGCGTTCGCGGTGTCGCTGACAGGTAAGCATGACAAAGCGGACGATCTGGTGCAGGACACCGTCATGAAAGCCTGGGCCAAACAGTCCAGCTTTGAGATGGGCACCAATATCAAGGCCTGGCTTTTCACCATTCTGCGTAACGAGTTTTATAGCCAGATGCGCAAGCGTGGGCGCGAAGTTCAGGACAGCGATGGCGCATTCACAGAGCGTCTTTCTGTGCATCCCTCGCAATATGGCTCGATGGATTTGCAGGATTTCAAAAAGGCGCTTGGGCAGTTGCCGGATGATCAGCGCGAAGCGATCATTTTGATTGGGGCCTCCGGCTTTTCCTATGAGGAAGCCGCCGAAATCTGCGACTGCGCTGTCGGCACCATGAAGAGCCGCGTCAGCCGTGCGCGTTCGCGTCTGCAGGAAATGCTCAAAATCAGCG
>CAJYKO010000142.1 GCA_913775215.1 uncultured Devosia sp.
GGCTTCCAGCACCACTGCCGATAAGGCCGCTGCTGAGCGCCTCACGCGTTGGCGCGCCGATCTCGATTTCGAGCGCCCATTCGAGTTTTTGACCGGCGTCCTCTACGCCGATGGCGGCCTCAAACGCTTTCACGCCCGCCTTGGCACTGAAGTCGACGAAGTTCTCTCCGAATTCCTCGAATTGGCCCTGGCCCACGAACAGCGCGAGCAACCATCGCTGCAAGGCTTTGCCGCCGACATGCGCAGCCGAAACGTTTCGATCAAGCGCGAGCTTGCCGAAGGCGGTGGCGGCGTCCGCGTCATGACAGTACACGGTGCCAAGGGGCTCGAAGCCCCCATCGTCATCATGGCCGATGCCGCCAGCAAGCCAGACAGCAAGCAGATCGGCAGCCCGGTCTATGTTTTGGGCGATGCGCCGGGCCCACTCCTCATCCACGCCGCGAGCCAGCGCCAGCATGTGCCGGCGACCCTCGCGCTCAAGGAAGAGATCGACGCCAATCTCGCCCAGGAATATTGGCGCAAGCTCTACGTCGCCATGACCCGCGCCGAAGACGAACTCTATGTCACCGGCGCCCTGACCCAGCGCGGCAAGCTCGATGGTACTTGGTATGAAGCCATAGAATCGGCGCTCGGCGCGGCATCCGAGCGTGTCGAGGACGAAAACGGCCTTTCCGCGCTCATCTTCCCGGCTGATCGCCCGACGCCGTTGGTCGCCTTCTCGGCGCAAAGCTCCACCGCGCCCAAATCCACCTGGATCGATCCGCCACCGCTGCCGGATTTCGCGCCACCACAAATCCTCTCTCCGTCCCGGGCCCATGAGGCTGTCGGCGGCGAACCCGTCCTCGCGACCCTTGCCGAACGCGTGCGCGACGCCGAGACCGCACGTAAATCCGGCATCGCCCTCCACGCACTGCTCCAGCATCTGGGCAAGGTCGATGCCGCCCTCTGGTCCAATGTCATTCCGCGCGCGCTCGAAACCCTGCTGCCCGACCTGCCAGACGAATGGGATCGCCTGGGTAAAAAGGCGCTGTCTATCCTCAACCACCCCGACTTCGCCCCGCTTTTTGGGCCCAATAGTCGCGCTGAGGTCGCTTTTCTCGTCAACGGTGAGCGCGCCGGGGAACCAATCCGCCTTGCTGGGCGTATCGATAGGCTTGTGGTTGACGACACCGGGGTAACGGTGATCGACTACAAGTCCGATGCGTCGGCGCCGAAGGAGGCCGCCGGCGTACCGGCGCGGTACATAACGCAGCTCGGGTTATATGCGCTGGTTGCAAGCCAGCTGTTCCCCGGCCGTCCTGTTAGGGCAGCGATTCTGTGGACAGAGTTGGAATCATTAATGATTTTGCCCCAGAATGTCTTGGACGGCGCCAATGCGGATTTCACCCTGCGGTGATCGATCTTGTGCAGAGGCTGGACTCTCCCCAGCTTTGGGAGCAAACAAGCCACCGCTTTCAACCCAAAAGGCACACTAAATGACGAAGCAGGTTTCCGACGCCACCTTTGGCGAGGAAGTTCTAAATTCTCAGGAACCGGTTCTGGTCGATTTCTGGGCGGAGTGGTGCGGGCCCTGCCGGGCGATCGCACCCGTGCTCGATGAACTCTCCACCGAACTCTCCGGTAAGGTGAAGATCGTCAAGCTCAACGTTGACGAGAACCCCTCGACGACCGTCAAGTATGGCGTCCGCTCCATCCCCACGATGATTCTCTTCAAGAATGGCGAAGCCGCCGACATGAAGATCGGTGCCGGCACGCCTAAGGCAGGCCTCACCAAGTGGCTCGAAGGCCACGCCGCCTGAGAAGGTCTTTCAATCAATACCAGGCGCCGTTGGACACACGTCCGGCGGCGCTTTTGTTTGGCGACCACAATCTGGTCGCCTTATCCGGTCACTCACGAGTGGCAGCGCCGTAAGCGCTCTGCTCGCTCTATAGAATTCGCCGTTTCCGGAGATTGCCCTTGTCCGCCATCGACCTGTCCGCCGCCCCATTCCATCTCGATGAAGAGGCGATCGCCTGGGTCCATTCGACACGCGATGGCCTGGCGCCGCGCGACAAGCTGGCCCAGCTTTTTGTGTTGCTCGCCCGCGGCCCGGCCGATGAAGCGCTCGAAGCGGTAAGAAGCTTCCGCCCCGGTGGCGTGACCCGCATCTATTCAGAGGATCTCGCCGCCGAGATCGGCTTTGCTCGCCAGCTCGACACCGTCGGTCCTGCGCCCATGCTGGTATCAGCCGATCTCGAAGGCAGCCGCATGAGCCTACCTTTTGGCACTTCGGTCCCCAACCCGCTCGGCCTTGCCGCTGTTGACGATGTCGCAGCCACCACGGCGATTTCGACCATCATGGCCGAGGAAGCCCGCGCCGTTGGTCTCAACTGGAGTTTTACCCCCGTCATCGACATTAATGCCGCTTGGCGCAGCGCCATCGTCGGTACGCGCTCCTACGGCAGCGATATCGACAAGATCGAGCGCCACGCCTTGGCGCAGATCGCTGCATTCCAGAGCAATGGCGTCGCGGCGACTGTAAAACATTGGCCCGGCGAAGGCTTTGACGATCGCGACCAACATCTCGTCACGACGGTCAATCCGCTCACCCTCTCCGAATGGGAAGAGAACTTTGGACGCCTCTACCGCGCCGCTATCAATGC
>CAJYKO010000143.1 GCA_913775215.1 uncultured Devosia sp.
TTGATCGCGGCCGCATTGGCCGAGGGCTTACGGAACCAGAAGCCGATCAGCAGGTAGGACGCGAGACCCACGCCTTCCCAGCCGAAGAACATCTGGAGGAAGTTGTCCGCCGTCACCAGCATGAGCATGGCGAAGGTGAAAAGCGAGAGATAGGCGAAGAAGCGCGAACGGTGCGGATCTTCGTTCATGTAGCCGATGGAATAGAGGTGAACGAGGGCCGAAACGGTGTTCACGACCACCAGCATGATGGCGGTGAGCGTATCGACGCGCAGCGTCCAGCGCAGATCCATGTCGCCAACCTGGATCCAGCGCATGACCTCGACCTTGAGGACAGCGGCATGGCCATCGCCGACGGCGCCCACAAGACCATCACCGAAGGCGACGGGGATGAAGACGACCCAGCTCAGGACCGCCGCGATAAGCAGCAGGCCCGTGGTGATGAATTCGCTCGGCCTGTGGCCGATCGAGCGGCCGAGAAAGCCGGCAATGAGTGCCCCGATAAGGGGCAGAAAGACAATCGCCTGAATGATCATGCGCCCAGCCTCAGCCCTTCATCATATTGGCGTCTTCAACCGCGATGGAGCCACGGTTGCGATAGAAGATAACGAGGATCGCAAGGCCGATCGCGGCCTCCGCAGCAGCCACCGTGAGGATGAGGAGCGCAAAGATCTGCCCCTGCAAGTCACCACGTTCGGCGCTGAACGCGACCATGTTGAGATTGACCGCAAGCAGGATCAATTCGACCGACATCAGGATGACGATCACGTTCTTGCGGTTGAGAAAGATTCCGAACACGCCAAGCGTGAGCAGAATGGCTGCCACGGTCAGGTAGTGACCGAGCCCGATTTCCAAGCCCATGTTTAAACCCCTATAGTCCCTGACCGCTCTTCACTTTAACAACCTTCAGCGTCTCGCTGGCTTTGCGCGCCACCTGATCCACCGGGTTCTGGCGCTTGGCCGTCGATCGATGACGCAGGGTGAGCACGATGGCGCCAATCATGGCAACCAGCAGCACGGCACCCGCACCCTGGAACAGGAAGACGTAGCGCGTGTAGAGAACCAGACCGAGCTGACGCGTGTTATCCATGTCGATGCTGATCGGGAGACCAGTCGACCCACTGACATCCGGTGAAATCACGAAGCTGCCGGCAACGAGCAGCAGTTCGAGCAGCAGCACGACGCCGACCAGAATGCCGATAGGCGCATATTGCAGCATGCCTGACTTCAACTCGGCAAAATCGACGTCGAGCATCATGACGACGAAGAGGAAGAGCACCGCCACGGCGCCGACATAAACCACGATCAGGATCAGCGCCAGGAATTCGGCACCGGCCAGCATGAAAAGGCCGGCGGCGTTGACGAAGGTCAGGATCAGGAACAGCACGGCGTGAACCGGATTGCGCGAGGAAATCACCATGAAGGCGGATGCAACCGCCACGATGGAGAAGAGATAGAAGAAGAATAGTGGAAGCGTCATCCTCTTCCCCCTCAGCGATAAGGCGCGTCGGCAGCGAGATTGGAGGCGATTTCACGCTCCCAACGATCGCCATTGCTGAGGAGCTTTTCCTTGGAGAAGTAGAGCTCTTCGCGCGTTTCAGTTGCGAATTCGAAGTTCGGGCCTTCGACGATGGCATCGACCGGGCAGGCTTCCTGGCAGAAGCCGCAATAGATGCACTTCACCATGTCGATGTCGTAGCGCACCGTGCGGCGCGTGCCGTCGTTCTGGCGCGGGCCGGCTTCGATGGTGATGGCCTGGGCCGGACAGATGGCTTCGCAAAGCTTGCAGGCAATGCAGCGCTCTTCGCCATTGGGATAGCGGCGCAAGGCATGCTCACCACGGAAGCGCGGCGACACCGCACCCTTTTCGAACGGGTAGTTGATCGTCGGCTTTGGTGAGAAGAAGTAGCGCATGGCCAGGAAGAAGGCCGAAACGAACTCCTTCATGATCAGCGTATTAACGAATTGGGTGGCGCGCATCAGGCGATCCCTCCGTGCCAACCCCAGCCCGTGAGCTTGAGAACGAAGGCAACAATCACGACCATCACGAGCGAGAGCGGCAGGAAGAGCTTCCAACCGATCCGCATGAGCTGGTCATAGCGGTAACGGGGCACGATGGACTTGGCCATCGCGAACATGAAGAACACAAGCGTGAGCTTGATGAAGAACCAGATCGCGCCGGGAATCCAGGTGAACGGCGGCAGATCGATCGGCGCAGCCCAGCCACCCATGAAGAGGATGACGGTCATGCCGCACATCAAGAGGATCGAGATATACTCGCCCAGCATGAAAAGCATGTAGGGGGTGGCCGAATATTCGGTCATGAAGCCGGCGACGAGTTCGGATTCGCCTTCGGCAAGATCGAATGGCGGGCGGTTGGTTTCGGCGAGAGCCGAAATGTAAAACACCACGAACATCGGGAAGAGCGGCAGCCAGAACCAATTCAGGAACGACAGCCACGGCACGCCGAGCGAATGGGCGAGGCCCATCTGGGTCTGGGCGACCACGATGTCATTGAGGTTCAGCGAGCCGACGCAGAGCAGCACCGTGATGATGACGAGGCCGATCGAGACTTCGTAGGACACCATCTGCGCGGCGGCGCGGAGCGAGCCGAAGAAGGGGTACTTCGAGTTCGACGCCCAGCCGCCGATGATGACGCCATAAACGCCGAGCGAGGAAATACCGAGCAGATAGAGAATGCCGATATTGATGTTCGCCATCGCCCAGCCATTGTCGATCGGGACAACGGCCCAGCCACCGAGGGCAAGGGTTGCGGTCAGCAGAGGGGCGAGAAGGAAGAGCGCCTTATCGGAACCGGCCGGGATGATCGGCTCCTTGAAGACGAACTTGAGCAAATCCGCAAAGGACTGCAGCAGACCGAAGGGGCCGACGACGTTGGGGCCGCGACGCATCTGGACTGCAGCCCAGATCTTGCGGTCGGCAAGAAGGATGAAGGCGGTGAAGACGAGCAGCACCACGAGAAGCAGCAGGGCCTTGTAGACAAAACCGATCTGCACGCCCCAACCGAGGAAGGGGATGCCGAGCAGATAGTCTAGGGCCGAAGTGACGAAATCCATTGGGGTCCCCTACTCCGCAGCCTGCCGCAAACCGGCGGCAAGCGCGGCGCATTCGCCCATGACGGCCGAAGCGCGCGCGATGGGATTGGTCAGATAGAATTCGGCCACGGCCGAGCCGAACGGTGCCGACTTGGTCTTGATCGCCGCCTTGGCGAGCTTGCCCAGATCGGCAACCTTGGCGGGCGAGATCTCGTCGACGCGGGCCAGATGCGGGAATTCGGCATAGATGGCCGAACGCAGCTGTGCCAGCGAATTATAAGGCAGCGGCTTGCCGATCGCGCTTGAAAGAGCGCGAATGATCGCCCAATCTTCCTTGGCTTCGCCAGGCGGGAACACGGCGCGGGCGGTCTGCTGGACCCGGCCCTCGGTGTTCACATAGGTGCCAGACTTTTCGGTATAGGTCGCAGCCGGCAGGATGACGTCGGCGCGGTGTGCGCCCTGGTCGCCGTGCGAGCCGATATAGACGACGAATGCCTTGCCCATGGCCGACATGTCGTATTCGTCGGCACCGAGCAGGAAGAGAACCTCGAGTTCGCCCTTGCCGGCCAGAGCGATCTGGTCGGCGGAGCAAACGCCGCCGTCATGCGGCACGAAGCCGATATCGAGGCCACCAACGCGGCTGGCCGCATTGTGGAGTAGCGCAAAGCCGTTCCAGCCTTCGGCCACATTGGCACCGGTCGCGAGCGTGGAGGCCAGCGCGATGACGTCGCGGCCGACCTGCTTGCCAAGATTGGCATGCGAAACGGCAGCATCACCGACGATG
>CAJYKO010000144.1 GCA_913775215.1 uncultured Devosia sp.
TGCTTCATCGAGCGCTTCAGCAACTGTGTGCGCAGCCACCAGTTGGGCCAGCGGCGAAGATAGTAGCCCTCATGCACCGTGCCCCGATCGTCAAGCTCGTGACGCCATGTCACGCCCGGCCGGATTGCAAATTGCTGCTCTATGCCACGCTCGTGAAAAGCGCGGGTGAGGCGCAGGAAAAACTGCTCGGTGCCGCCATCCGTGCCGAATTGCAGGTGAAATATCCGCTTCACGCTCATCGTAACGCACTTTCTCGGGCTTGGACTATAAGGTGATTGTAACGGGGCGAGATCACGAGAAATACTTCCGCTTCGTCGCGATCAGCTTGTCCACCATAAGCCGCCGCTGTTTGCGCAGACCATAAAGGAAGCTGCGGGCATTACGGCTTCTCGATATCTTTCCGGGATGCGCAATGTCGCTGACCGCATCGGTGGTGGACACCGGCCTTGGAAAGAAAGAATAGCCGCCGCCAACCCGGGTGATCCAGTAGCGGAAGAAGTTATCGACCGGCGCGAAGATCACACGGTGTCCATCGACGAACTCCTGCGCACCTTTCCTCGACCACAGAATGGCGCCTGTCGTCATCGGAAAATAGTGGGCGGAGCAAAGAGTAAATATATTTTTCCCGAAGCTCATGGTCTTCAGTGGACGGAAGATTTTCAGCTTCTCATTGCCCATGTTGACGATCCGCCACTCGGGATCATGCGCTTTGAGAAAACCGATCGTTTCCGTCACGATCGCCTGCAGGGCTTCATGCGGTGCGGCGTCATCTTCGATCACGAGGCAGTAGGAGCTGTCCGTCCGAAGAAACGCTTTCGCTGCACTCAAATGACTGTAATAGCAGCCGATTTCGCCACCAACCAACTCGCGCCCCATATAGCGTCTGGCAGCCGCGGCATCATAATCGGCAACAGTGTCGAGGGCGAGCTTGCGCCCATCGAAGGCCGAGAGACGCTCGAATGCGACGCCGGCTTTCTCAAGCGCCACCGACACCTGTGAGAAACGCTCCGTGCTGCCATCCAGATTGATGACGTAGCAGCAGAAATCGGCATTTGCCGGGATGTCATTTAAGTTGGAGACCATCAAAAACGCCCTATCGTTTCATCTGCTTGAACAGATCGAGATAGGCATCCACCACCGCATCCTTGCGGAAATCGGCGTCAAGCCTCGCCCTGCCCTGCTCTCGCAATTTTGCCGCCAGTTGATCGTCTGTGCGGATACGATTGATCGCCGCAAGGGTGCCATCCACATCGTCGATGTCACACATGAGCGCATCTTCCCCGTCCCGGATAAACCAGGACGGCCCTTCGGAACGGGTGGAGACCACCGGCACATCCGCCTGCCAGGCTTCGAGCACCACATTGCCAAGCGGCTCATGGCGCGATGGCATAACGAAGATCGAGCCCGCGGCAACATAATTCATCGGCTCCTCGACCCAGCCAGTGAAGCGCGTGCGGTCTGCCATGCCCAGTTCCTGCACCAGTTGCTCCATTTCGGCCCGCTTGTCGCCGTCGCCGATCAGCCACAGCCAGGCATCGGGAATCTGCGCCACGGCCTTGATCAGGACATCGAACCCCTTGCGCCGGATGAACCGTCCGGTGCCCACAACGAGGAAGGCATCTTCTGGTGTACCCATGCTGGCACGCGATACCGGCTTGATGGTGGTTTCACGAACGAAATTGGAGACGACCTTGACCGGCTTCGTCCATCCCAATTGCACGCAGGCCTCGGCAATG
This sequence comes from uncultured Devosia sp., assembly GCA_913775215.1. Classification (GTDB taxonomy): domain Bacteria; phylum Pseudomonadota; class Alphaproteobacteria; order Rhizobiales; family Devosiaceae; genus Devosia. The sequence goes on from CAJYKO010000144.1 coordinate 1,737, forward strand.
CCGGGCGCATTGGCGACAATGAGATCGTTGTTACGGAAATTCTTGAGATGACGGGGATAATCGCCAAGCCGCGTCAGGCGCACGCTGTTGCCATGTGCCGGAACGAGGCGAGAGGAGCGCGACATCCAGGCCATGACCACATCCGGCTTCCATTCGCGCACGATCTTGTTCACCTGCCAGCGAAGCCAAAGTGCCTTTGGAGAGATGCGGCGATATTCGCTTTCAATGGTGAGGCCAAGCGCTGCGATCTCGTCGCGCCAGATGCGACCCGGCCGGACGATGAAACGCTGCTCGATGCCACGATCGCCAAAAGCCGTCGCCAGATTGACGAAGAAGCGCTCGGCACCGCCCTCCTTGCCGAAATGCATGTGAAGAATTCTTTCGGCACTCATCCAATATCGCTCCGCACCCGGCCAACGCTTAAGCGCTATATAACCGCGTCCAATAATAGTCCACGTGACTTATAGGGCAAAAGCGTACTTGGCGGCCTTGCGCACAATAAAGGTAGCCTGAAAATGAAGCTTACGCAGACACAATGACCGTCAGGGCGCGGAATCTTTCCAGAAAATCTCTCTGATGGCGCCGCGCTTGGTCAGGAAAACCACGAGCTGCCGGTGGATCTGGCTGATCTCGTTCCAACCCCGACGCAGCTTTCTCAGTTTCAGCCGCCAGCCCGTGGGGCGAGCGGCCTTCCCGAACTTGGCAATATCGGAGTTGTACTCATACTGTCGCTGCGTCGCCATTGCCGGCTGCACGATGAAAGGCTTCAACTGCCGGAAGACCGGCGACACCGTGTCGTTGAAGAGAAAATGATCGATAGGAACTCTCATCAGTCCTCGATAGGACAGCGCTAACTGCGCGGCCCGGCGCGACAGAATATAGGCCCCGCCCCCCACATGCCTTGAATACATGCGGTGCAGAGCGCGCTCCGTGCCCGGAACCTTGATCTCGGCATCCCCCAAAAGGACCTTGGAACTGCCGGACCCGAACTTCTCCAGCTTGATCACGTCCACATGGGAGGGGATCCAGTCATCCGACCGCAAGGCATTCGCCACATCACCGGAGAGAAACACATCGTCCTCAAGCATCAAACCGAACCGCGCGCCTGTCTGCAAAAAGGCTTCCCAGGCATAGGTATGGCTCACCGTGCAGGACCGATCGCCGAGGCCGAGCGCACCCAGCGGACCAGCAGGTGTAATGACGCCATCCAGCAACGCCTCATCCACCTTCGTGGCATCGCAGGCATCGACGCGGGTAAACGTCACGCCACGCTCTTCCAGATGATGCGACACGCGCTCCAGCCTGTCCTCGCGACGCGCAAGGTTTATGACGAAAACGGGAATGGCCTGGTTCATGTCGCACTCTTCCAACTCTTGAAGCCCTACAAGGCCTTCGCAGCTCAGCGACTCTATAGGCTTTTCGACGATCACAGCACAAGATGTGTCACCGGCAAGGCCCGGTCCTGATACTCTCAAGACATCGGCGTCAACTTCCCGGTTTATTTTGCCGGCGACTTGCGGTATCGCAGCGTGAACGCGCGTCTGCTTCAACTTGGACGCCTGCGCCAAGCAGAGATGAAAGCAAAAGGGGCTTTTTTCTCCCGGCCAAGTCGGCACCTGTCTGTCATACCGCCCTGCTCCTCAGCCGATGGAAACAACATAAATATATTAGAAAATACGAAATAATAAAGTTACACAATACGACTTCTCCACAAAAAGGCGTTTTTGCTCTTGCCTCTACCGATATGTATTTCACAAGAATCATGAGAACAGAATTTAATGTCGCACAACAGAGCACCCCAAGTGGGCCTCCCCAGGAATTAGTTTGTACGAAATATTCATCGCTAAATAAATTCTAAAATTTGAAATTGTGTATTATAGAAAGACATCCAATAAGTAGTATTTAGAAAAAATTTACAGTCTTGACGGGATGTCGAGCCTGTGGCAGGGAGCCGATGCTGTCACACTTCCGCAAGATTACTGTTATCTGCGCTGATCGGTCGATCCCACATGTATCTTAAGCCTAGTGCCTTAAACATAGATTTCTCAATGGCGGCCTACGCACCTGGCGCA
>CAJYKO010000145.1 GCA_913775215.1 uncultured Devosia sp.
GACCCCGGCTGCGCGCCCAAGCAATCTTGCCCAACTCCGCCAGCAATTCGCTGCGGCCGAAGCCGAGCGCAAGAAGCGCGAGGAAGAAGAGCGCCAGCGCCAGGCCGCCGCACAGGCCCAGCAAAACCAGTCTCAGGCCGAAGCGCCGGCCCCGCGCCCATCGCCACCGGGCCCGACCGCGCTCGATTCAAACCTGGCCGACGACATCAGTGCCATCATCAACAATGCCCCCTCGACGGGCGGCACAACCGGGCAGGGCGGCTCACCAACGCTTGGCGACACCACCGGCACATCGGCGACCCTCAGCCAGACCGAGATTTCGGGCGTTCAGGCGCGCGTCAAAAAATACTGGAATCTCTTGCCGAGCGACTTCAACAGCGGCCTGACCGTGGTCGTCCGTTTGAACCTCAACCGGGATGGATCGTTGAACGGTATTCCGGAGATCATATCTTCCGATCCATCGCCGCAAGGCCAGCAAATCGCCCGCGCTGCGCAGCGCGCCGTGGTTGCTGCCAGCCAGGACGGGCCCTTTAACTTGTCGCCGGACGCCTATGGCCAATGGCAAAATCTCGAACTTGAACTCAGACCCTGACCTTGAATTTGCCTTAGGTGCTGGCCAAAATCCGGCTCAAAGGCGAAATTGGAGACCTCTCTCATCATGACGCTTGTAACCCGTCGTTCTGCCCTCAAGCTCGGCTTGGCCGGTGGTGCCCTCCTCGCCAGTGCTCCAATGGCCATGGCGCAGCTGCGTATCGTGGTGGAAGGCGCCAATTTCCAGCCGCTGCCGATCGCCATTCCCGATTTTGCATCATCCGATCCGACCTTCGGGCGCGAGATTGCCGACATTGTGCGCAATAACCTGCGCCGTTCGGGCCTTTTCCTGCCGCTCGATCCGGCTTCGCTCCCGGTCCAGGTGGGCGATGTCAATGGCACGCCTGATTTCAACATTTGGCGCACAGCCAATGTCGATGCCCTCGTCATGGGCTCGGTCGAGCGCGGTGGCCAGATTTCGTCTTCCGTCCGCGTCTGGGATACGCGACAGGCGGCTCAGGTCGTCGGCAAGAGCTACAATACCGATCCCAATTCGGCCCGCCGCATCGCCCACATCGTTTCCGACGCCATCTACGAACAGCTTGCCGGTGGCTCGGGCTACTTTGATACGCGCGTCATCTATGTCGCTGAAAGCGGCCCCAAGGCCAACCGCACGCGCCGCCTGGCGATCATGGATCAGGACGGCGCCAATATGCAGTACCTGACAGATGGCTCGTCCATGGCGCTGACGCCGCGCTTTGCGCCCAATGGCGATCTCGTCACCTATATGAACTTTGCCGATGGCAATCCGCAGGTCTATTTGCTGCAGCTTTCCTCGGGCCAGCAGCAGCGCCTCGCCAATGTCGGCGCCATGACCTTTGCCCCGCGCTTCTCGCCCGATGGCGGCACTGTGGCGTTCTCGGTGGAACAGGGCGGCGCGACCAATCTCTACGCCGTCTCGACCGGCGGCGGCCAGCCGATGCAGCTCACATCCGGCGCGGCGATCGATACCGGCCCGTCCTATTCGCCCGATGGCAGCCGCATCGTCTTCGAAAGCGATCGTGGCGGCTCGCCACAGATCTATATGATGGGCGCCGGCGGCGGTAACGCGCAGCGCATCAGCTTTGGCCAGGGCAGCTATTCGACGCCGGTCTGGTCCCCCAAGGGCGATCTCATCGCCTATACCCGCCAATCCGACGGCCAGTTCCATATCGGCATCATGGCGCCCGATGGTTCGGGCGAGCGCCTGCTCTATTCGAGCTTCCACGCCGAAGGCCCGACCTGGGCGCCCAATGGCCGCGTCATCATGTTCTTCCAGGATCCGGGCGGCAATGACGGCCCGCGCCTGATGAGCGTCGACATCTGGGGGCGCAACCCGCAGACGATCACCACTGACACCTATGCGTCCGACCCATCCTGGTCAGGTCTGCGCGCTTAGAGGCAGGCCACATAATTCTGAATCGAAGGCCGGAGAGCGTCATGCTTTCCGGCCTTTTTGCAGGTCCGGTAAGCGTCTGAAAACGCTGCCACTTAACCTTAACGTGAACCACCTCTCTGCCTGTGCCAATTTGGCAACGCCACGAAAAAGCCCGGATTTCCGCCACATTCGCGCCGCGATAGGCAAAGATTAACCATCTTAGCGAACCCGGCTTTAAGATTAAGCGCGGTAAATGCTGCCCTTAAGATTGTTGCCTTTTCTGGAGCTACCCGTGGCCATTCCCGCACCCATGTCGACCGCGTTGCGCGCTGCCGCGATGCTGTTTTTCGTCGTCGTCGTCGCCGCTTGTTCGCGCAGTTCAAACGATGCCGTTGGCCTCACTGGCGCCGGCAATCTCGGTCCGGGTGGCGGCGCCCCCGGCAGCCAGCAGGAATTCATTGTCACCGTTGGTGATCGCGTCTTCTTCGAAACCGACTCGAGCTCGCTGACCTCGGAAGCCATGGCGACGCTGGACAAGCAGGCTGCCTGGCTCAACCAGTACCAGAACTATCGAATCCTGATCGAAGGCCATGCCGACGAACGCGGTACTCGCGAATACAACATTGCCCTCGGCGCCCGCCGCGCCAATGTCGTCGTGAACTATCTCGTCTCCAAAGGCGTGAACGGCCAGCGCATCACCAGCCAGTCGTTCGGCAAGGAACGTCCAGTGGCGATCTGTAACGACATTTCCTGCTGGAGCCAGAACCGTCGCGCCGTGACGGTCGTCCAGTAAGAATCAGCAATCCAGTTTCTAAAACTGGAGGCAATGAGCGCCCGGCGCCACGAAAGTGGGCCGGGCGTTTTCTTTTGACCAAAATTGGCCTTTATCAAGAGGCCAATGATACCCATCTGCGAAGGCGTCAGCCCGGGCATCGGCTTCGGAACGGCACTTCGCGGAGAAAAGATAGCTAAGGCGCAAGAGGCGGATCAAAAGGATCGCCACGCGCTTTAGGCTAAGCAAAGAAGGTTACGGAGAGACGGCTTGAAGCTGGGAACATTGAACAGAAGAGCACGCGCGGGATTAATTGCCGTCGCGATGGGCTTGGGAATTTATGCGCCGGCCAATGCGCAGACCACGATCCTGCCCGGCGAATTGGGTGGCTTGAGCTACAATAATACTCAGCCCGATCGCATTCTGGTGGCCCAGGCCGACAGTGCCCAGCTTCTGGTGCGCATGCAGCAGCTCGAAGAGCAGGTGCGCTCGCTCAATGGCCAGATCGAAGGCCTGACCTTTCAGCTCACCCAGATGCAGGAAATCGTCAACCGCCTGCAGGAAGACACCGAGTTCCGCTTCCAGCAGCTGGAAGGTGGTGCTGCGGGAAAAACTGATGCGGTGACCCAACCCGGTGGCGTGACGCCGCCCGAGGCGTCGCCGCAGACCCAAACCCAGCCGCAGATCCAGATTCAGCCGGCGACGCCGACAGGTGAAGACAGCGTCCCGTTGACGCAGATCCCGGAACAGGGCGTGCGCCCATTGCCGGGTGAAGCCGAGTTCGATCCGACCTTCAACGATTCTTCAGCCGCCCCGATGGACGATCTCGGCAATTCCGGCGATCCGCTCGTTGGCACCGGCTCGACCGGCGCGGTCGATCTCGCGACGGGCCAGCCGCTTGATCTCACCTATAATCCGAGCATTGTCTCGACCGGCAATGCCGATGCCGACGCACAGTTTGCGGCTGGCTACGAGGCGATGACCAACAGGGATTATGCCTTTGCCGCGGACCAGTTCAGCCAGTTCGTCTCGCTCTATCCGGATAACCCTCAGGTCACCGAGGCCTCCAATTGGCTCGGCGAAGCGCTGATCCAGCAGGCCTCTTATGATCAGGCGGCCGAAGTGCTTCTCGATGCCTTCCAGAAGCATCCGGAAAACCCGCGGGCCCGCGACATCCTTCTCAAGCTCGGCACGGCCCTTGCGGGCGCTGGCGAGCGCGAAACCGCTTGCCGCACCTTTGCCGAGGTCGACAAGCGCTATACCGATCTGACCCCGGCTTTCGTCACGCGGCTCGCCGAGGAGAAAGCCAAGGCCGAATGCCCGCCAGCCTGACCCCGGACCTTACCGATCCCGCAACCCTGACCAGTCTTTTCTCGCCTCTGGCGAGTGAGGCTGGCGTGGGGCTCGCGATCTCCGGCGGCCCCGATAGCCTGGCGCTGATGCTTCTCGTTAAGCGTTGGGCCGACATGCTGGCGACCCCGCCAAAACTTTTCGTCTATAGCCTCGACCACGGCTTGCGGCCCGAAGCGGCAGACGAAGTCGCCATGGTCGGACGCGAGGCAGAGCGGCTGGGTCTTGGTTTTCGTGGGCTCAAATGGGACGACGATCATCCCGAAACCGGCATCCAGGAGGCGGCGCGTCAGGCGCGCTATCGTCTCATGGGTGAAGCTATGGAAGAGGACGGGATTTCTCTCCTCGTCACTGCCCATCATCGTGCCGATCAGGCCGAAACCATTCTGATGCGTCTCGCCCATGGCAGTGGCCTCGATGGTCTCAAGGGCATGGTGCGTCTCGCAGAAGTCGAGGGGGTCCGGGTCTTCCGTCCCTTGCTCGACGTCGAGCCGACTGCGCTTGCCGCCATCGTCGAAGAGGCAGGTCTTGTGGCGGTGCATGACCCCTCCAATGATGACGAGGATTATGAGCGCATCCGCTGGCGGCGCCTGCTTCCGGCGCTCGCCAGGGAAGGGCTCGATGGCGCAGCGCTGTCTCGCTTTGCCGCCCGCATGGCCGAAGCCGACGCAGCGCTGAGCGATCTCGCCGACGCCGCCTTTGCTGAACTCGTCGTTTTCGATGGCTTTGGGGCCGCCAATCTGCCTGTGTCGGCGCTCGCCCAACTCGGCCCCGCCACAGGCCGTCGCGTCCTCAGCCGCATTCTTGCTGTCGTCGGCGGCCGGCAAAAGCCAAGGGCCCTTGGTCAGGTGGAACGGCTTTTCGACCAGATCGCGACGGAGACCTTGCCCAAGGGCACGACCTTGCTCGGCACGGTCATCCGCATCAAGGATGAAAAGCTCGTCATTGCCCGCGAACCGGGCAGGGCGCTTCCCGGCGACATCGTCCTGCCACCTGGCGAAACGCTCGTCTGGGACGATCGCTTTGCTATCTTCAATCGCTCCAGCGAAACCGGCCTCACCGCCGCAGCCACCGATTTCTTCCCCCGCCACCGGTTGGAAGAAGTCCTTGGCTTCAAGGTGACGACCCCCGCCGAAGCCATCCGCACAGCGCCCATCGTGCGCGACGCCGAGGGGGCAGTTCTTTCGCTTGGCGGCTGGTCTTTTGATGCGCGTATCGAGGTTCGCGTCATAACTGACTAAGGGCGATGCATCACATCCTGGGCGCTCAGAAGCGCAACCAGCGCGGTTATTGCCGTGCTCAGACCTTTATAAGATATCGCATAAATTTCCTCCCGCGGCAGTCGAAAATACTGGTTGTTCTGACAGGCCCAAAGTACGTCGCAATAGGTTTCAAGGACTTCGCGCATACGAGCATCTGCATCCAGAGGGCCTTCGTCGCGATCTGCGCGATAGGAGTCGAAAATGATGTCCGCATCCAAAGTCGGCAGAAACTCAGCGCTGAGTTTGATTTCCGAGCCCTTGGTCACGTTTTCAAAGGCCGGGGCAAATTTGAAGCCAGCATCACGCAGAACAATACCCAAGCTTCCATATGTGTGCATGACGGTGACCATGCCGTCGGCTGCATCGATCACCGAGACGGTCGTTGAAGGTGCATCGACAAGTTCCGTCAATTGCGCAAGCTCGGCCGCGTAGCGAGTTTGCATCCGAGCGTGACGGTCCTGCGTCCCGGTTAAGTCGGCAAGGCGCTCATATATCCCCATGTAGCCTGTCACGGCTGGATCGAGCACGACCGTGGGAGCGATGCGTTCAAGCTGCTCTATCGGAGACTCTCGGGTGGCCAGGGTTATGATCAGGTCCGGCTCGGCCTTTGCAAGGGCCTCGATATCGAGATCATTGCCCAGGAAGGCGATGTCACTGTTGGAAAAATCTACTCCAGTCAGGATTGTGCTTGCGCGAATATAGGGACCCTCATCTGAAACCCGGCCATGGCTGGCAACCGGGTCAACGCCAAGCTCGATCAGCGGAATTGTGATCCGCAGATCGTCGAGACTGGCAATGCGCTGGGGATTGACGGGAATATCCACCGTTCGTCCTGCATCATCGGTGAAAACTCTCGTTTCGGCGCTGACCGCTGAGGTTGCCATCGCCAGCGCGGCAAAAAGTAGCATCAGAAATTTCATCGCGTCACACCCCAAAGGACTTTCGTGTTACCTTCCATATTTTGCTGACTAAAATAGTCAAATATTTATCCGGTGCGCGTGGGAGCCCAGATGCCGATACGCCGTTAATCCCGCCTCGACACCATGACTGGACGGAATGGGCAGACGGCCGCAGGTCTTGGACTTGTAACGCGCCAATGAGGGACTTACCTCCTTGAGGCCACTGGATGCCGCAGGCACCGGCGATCCCCAATTGCCCAGAGAACCAAATGCAGATCGACCTTTCAGGTAAAACCGCACTCGTCACCGGCTCTACGGAGGGCATCGGTCTTGGCATCGCCAAGGGCCTTGCAGGCGCAGGTGCGCATGTCATCGTCAACGGCCGCAATGCAAACACGGTCTCGGCCGTGGCGGCGGCACTCGGAAACAATGCTCGCGGCATTGCCGCTGATCTGGGTACCGCCGCGGGTATCGAGCAGCTGATCGCCGCCGTTCCGCATGTGGATATCCTTGTGAGCAATCTCGGGATTTTTGAGATGGGCGACTTCTTCGACATTGATGATGCCGCCTGGGACCGCCACTGGCAGGTCAATGTCATGGCCGGCGTAAGGCTGGCGCGTGCCTACCTGCCCGGCATGCAAAGCCGCAACTGGGGCCGGGTCATCATTCTGGGATCTGAATCCGCGTTCAACATTCCTGCCGATGTGATCCACTACGGCGTCACAAAGGCGGCCGATGTCGCCCTGGCGCGCGGCCTGGCCAAGCGGATGGCGGGCACAGGCGTGACGGTCAATTCCGTTCTGCCCGGGCCCACGAAGACTGAAAAGATCGAGTGGGTCGTCGAGAGCATGCGCGGTTCCGGCGCAGGCACAGCGGAAGAAGCAGGCTCCGCCTTCGTCAAGCAAATGCGCCCCACTTCGATCATCGGTCGCATCGCCGACGTCTCAGAAGTGGCGAATATGGTGGTCTACCTTGCATCGCCACTCTCCTCAGCCACGACTGGCGCCTCCCTGAGGGTGGATGGCGGCATCATTGAGACGCTCTAAGCAGGGCATAGGGTTGCCTGACATCTGACCGACCAAAGCGTGGCTCGCCGAAATCGCGCAAGCTACGCTCGCCTAAAACGTATGCCGACTGCAAGGGAGCTCACATTTTACCCCAAGAATGACCCCAGAACAGGGATGGGGATATGGTTTTGTCACTTGAGAATTTGTCGATCGCGCCATTCCTGCCCGCAGATCGAGGACGAAAGTGCACGCCCTCGTAGGACAACCGCAGGTATATCGACGGCATGCTGCATGTGCTGCGAACGGGCTAACGCTCGAGTCGGATGAGCGCGAAGGTAAATGGAATTTGTTCCTCTTCAGCCGCTGGGCCGGACAGGACATAGGATGGCTTGCTGCAGCGTCTTGTCGAACTGGGTCTCTGCGATGCGTTGGGCACCGTGCCCGAAGCGTCACCTGTGCGTGCAAT
>CAJYKO010000146.1 GCA_913775215.1 uncultured Devosia sp.
CCCAATGGGAAGGAGAGCGTGATGCCGATGACCGACAGGATCAGCGTCACCAAAAGCCCGCCCCACTTTTCGGTTGGAATCGGCCGCAAGCCGAAGACGCCGCCTGCGAGGAGGAAGTAGCTCAGGATCGGATAGACGACGAGGAAAAGAACGGCATTGGTTCTTTTGAACGGCGCCTTGGGGATCATGAGCGGCACGAGCAGCAGAGCCCCCAGCGCGAAGACAATGTTCGGGCGCCATTGCTCCGGGATGTCGTAAAAGCCGTAGATGAAGAACTCCATCTCAGCGGATATATAGGCCCAGCAAGCGCCGGCATTCTCCATGCGGCACTGCTCGACGTTGCCGTTCGGGCCGACGGCATTGCCGAAGAAGAAGCCATAAAGCGGCGGCACGATCCACGCGAGGAAGGCCAGGCCCAGAAGGGTCAGAACCGTATCGAGCGGGGTCGAAAACAGGTTCTTCTGCGCCCAGGCGATGGCACCTGACGTGCGCACCGGGGCTGGGCGAGCAGCCACCAGATCAGAGCGGACAAATCCAATATCTGTCATCAGATTTTCCTACCGTTCGACCAGCTTCACGCGGGCGTTGTACCAATTCATCAGCGCCGATGTGAGCAAGGAGAATGTAAGATAGACGAGCATGACCATCGCGATACATTCGATGGCGCGACCCGTCTGGTTCAGGGACGTTCCGCCAAACACATTGAACAGTTCCTGGTAGCCGATTGCGGCGCCGAGGGACGAGTTCTTGGTAAGGTTGAGATACTGGCTCGTCAGTGGCGGAACGATGACCCGCATGGCCTGCGGAACGATGATGAGCCGCAAGCGATCATTGTCCTTGAGCCCAAGAGACTGCGCCGCTTCGGTCTGTCCATGATTGACGGCCAGAATGCCAGCTCGGACCGTTTCGGCGATGAAAGCCGCGGTATAGATCGTCAGACCAAGCAGCAAAGCCGCAAATTCGGGGGGAATCTGCAGGCCACCCTTGAAGTTGAACCGCTCGAGGACGGGCAGCTCAAAGGCAACGCTGGCGCCGGAGAAGATAAAAACGACCGCTGGGATGACGATCAGGATGGCAAGTCCCACGAGGAAAACCGGGAACCGCTGACCTGTTGCCTCGAGGCGGCGCTTGGCCCAGATCCGGAGGGCGATGACGGCGGCGATGGCGAGGGCAATGCCGATCCAGGTAAAGCCGAACTGCTCATCGGGGATCGGCCTTGGCACCATGATGCCGCGCTGATTGATGAAGGCATCGAAGGGCAGCGCAATGGAATTGCGCACCGCTGGCATCGCCTTGAGCACCGCGAAATACCAGAAGAATAACTGCAGGAGCAGCGGGATATTCCGGATCACCTCGATATAGACCGTAGCAAGGCTCGAGACGATGAAGTTGCTGCTGAGCCTTGCGATGCCGAGGGTAAAGCCGAGCATGGTTGCAAGGATGATGCCGATGAAGGCAACGAGCAGCGTGTTGAGAATGCCGACGAGAAAGGCTTCCCAATAAAACGAGGCGCGTGACCAGGGGATCAGCGAGAAGCTGATATCGAAGCCGGCCGTCTTCCAGAGGAAATCGAAGCCGATGGTCTTGTTTTGCGCCGCAAGATTGACGGCCACATTGTTCACGATCCAGACGCCGAAGCCGACCAAAATCGCGGCGACGATGAACTGGTAAATATAGCCCCTGATCTTGGGGTCATTGAAAAAGCTGACGCGGGGGGCAGCGTCGTGCCCCAAGTCGCGAGTTGTCATAGATGCTGTCCCTTGGCCGCAGAACGCCGCGAGGCACCTTTCAGAGACGCCGGAAGCGACGGAACAAACGATTCCGGCGCCCCAGAAGGGCGCCGGTACCAGGTGTTCGGATTAGCGGATCGGCGGGGCGTATTGGATGCCGCCGTCTTTCCAGAGAGCATTCAGGCCGCGCTCAAGACCGATCGGCGTGCTCGGGCCGACGTTGCGGTCGTAGGTTTCAGCGTAGTTACCGACCAGCTTGACGATCTGGTAGGCCCAATCCTTGGTGACGCCCAGCGGAGTGCCGAAGTCGCCTTCGACACCCAGGAGGCGCTTGATCGCCGGATTGTCCGAACCGAGCATTTCATCGACGTTAGCCGAGGTTACGCCAAGTTCTTCAGCTTCGAGCAGAGCGAAATAGGTCCAGCGCGCAAGGTTGAACCACTGAGAATCACCCGAGCGAACGACAGGACCAAGGGGTTCCTTGGAAATGATTTCGGGCAGGATGATGTGGTCATCGGGATTGGCGAACTTAGAACGCTCGGCGGCCAGCGCCGAAGAGTCGGTGGTATAGACGTCGCAACGGCCGTCTTCATAGGCCTTCACCACCTCGTCCTGGTCGACGAAGACGACGGTGTTGAATTCCATGTTGTTGGCGGCGAAGTAGTCGGCGGCGTTGAGTTCGGTGGTGGTGCCGGACTCGATGCAGATGGCGGCGCCGCTCAGGTCGAGCGTCGATGCAATGCCGTCTTCCTTGCGGACCATGAAGCCCTGGCCGTCATAGAACATCGTGCCGACGAAGGTGATACCAAGCTGGGTATCGCGGCTCATGGTCCAGGTGGTCGTGCGCGAAAGCACGTCGACCTCGCCGGCAGACAGAGCCGTGAAGCGTTCCTGGCTCGTCAGCGAGGTGAAGCGGACGGCGTCGGCATCGTTGAAGATTGCAGCAGCCATGGCGCGGCAGAAATCGACTTCCAGACCGGTCCAGACATTGTTGGAATCGGGTGCGGAAAAGCCCGGCACGCCCCCGGTAACGCCACACTGGACATAACCCTTGGCCTTGACGTCGTCCAAAATGGCGGCCTGTGCCGAGACCGCCGTGAGACTCAGTATCGCTGATGCTGCAAGCGTTACGAGCTGTTTTTGCATATTATTGCCCTTTGTTTCCTGACCCTCGTGTCCCGGAGATGAATTTGCCCAATTTGCCTTGAGCGCCCCCGGCGGCACCACCGCCTTTGTATCGCGGTTACGATGCTGTTAAGCATGCAAGCCTCTCTGGACGATAACGTCAAGGGCAGAAGCTGTATTGGGACAGCAATTCTGTCTCTATTTTAGCCAGATAGCAAATTTGATCCGATTTTGAGCACAGTGCCCACATGAGTGACAGCAGACCTTCCGATAGCGCCTTTGAAACGATTTTGACCCATGGCGGGCGCGACGCGGACAGCCAATTCGGCTTCGTCAATACGCCGGTTTATCGCGGTTCGACGGTGCTTTTCAAAACGCTTGCCGATCTCGATGCTCAGCAACAGCGCTATCTCTATGGGCGCGCCGGCAATCCGACGACGGAGAGCGTCGAGGCGGTGGTGACGGCGCTTGAGGGTGCTTACCGTACCAAACTCGTGCCATCAGGGCTCGCGGCGATTACCATCGCCATGCTCTCGTGTCTTAGAAGCGGTGATGAAATTCTGATCACCGACAGCGCGTATGAGCCGGGGCGGAAGTTCGCTGATGGATTTCTCGAGCATATGGGAATCACCGCTCGCTACTACGATCCGCGGATCGGCGGGGACATCGCTGGCCTCATGGGACCGAAGACCAAGGCGGTTCTCGCGGAAAGCCCGGGGTCGCTGACCTTCGAAATTCAAGACATTCCAGCGATCGCCAAGGCTGCCCACGCGCATGGCGCACGGCTGATCGTCGACAATAGCTGGGCAAGCCCGCTTTATCATCAACCGCTGGCGCTGGGCGCCGATATCGTCATTCATGCCGGCACGAAAATGTTCGTGGGGCATTCCGACGCCTTTGCCGGTACGATATCGACCACTGAAGCGGCCTGGGCCGATGTCGAGCGGGTGCGCACGCTCCTTGGCTTTTTCACCTCCGGCGACGACGCCTATCTGGTGTCGCGCGGCTTGAAGACGCTGGCGATCCGCATGGCGGAGCATCAGAAGCGGGCGATCGAGATTGCCCAATGGCTTGAAGGCCAGCCGGAGGTCAGTGCGGTGATCCACCCTGCCCTGCCGAGCCACCCGGATCATGCCTTGTGGAAGCGGGATTTTACGGGCTCCGGCAGTCTCTTTGGCTTTGTGCTGAAGCCGGCGCCGCGCAGTGCGATCGCAGCCTTTGTCGATCACATGGAGATCTTTTCCATGGGCTATTCGTGGGGCGGTTATGAGAGCCTTTGCCTACCCACAAAGATCGATAAAGCACGCAGCGTAAAGCCCTGGACCGACGCGGGAAATCTCTTCCGCGTGCATATCGGTTTCGAGGCCGTGGAAGACCTCAAGGCCGACCTCAGTGCGGCGCTCGAGCGTTACGCGAAGGCGCGCTGAACGAGGCGCCGCAGGGCGGGAGCCCCCTGGAAGCGAATGCGTCCGTCGGGACTGGCCCTGAATAGCCACTTCCGCCGGGCGAAATAATTGCGGATGGCGTAGGTACCGACGCAGCCGACGGCGAAGCCGGCGAGCACATCGGTCGGGTAATGATCGCCCACGACCACTCGCGAAATGCCGGTGACCAAGGCGATAATCAGGAACAGCCGGAAAAAGCGCGGGGCGAGGAAGCCTATAACGATGGCCGTCGCCATGGCTGTCGTCGAATGCCCCGACGGAAAGCTCTGAAACGTCCAGTCATTGAAAATGTGCTGGAAATCGAAGGCGCCGAACTCGTCGTATACAGTGGGGCGACCGCGGCCGAAGAGGCGCTTGAGCAGATTTGTTAGCAGGCCCGTGCCGCCGACGGCTGCGAAGATAAAGCCTGACAGCAGGGCCAGCTCGAAGGTGGCGAGCCGCCAGCGCGATGGCCGCCGGATAAGTCGATAGCCTATGAAACTGACGAGAAAGATCAAGCCACTGGGAATCAGCACCCAATCGGACAGGCCGAAATGGGTGACGAACTGGAAAGGCTCGCGCCATTCTCCGTCCCAGGCGATGGCGCTGCGCGACAGCGACACGTCGAAAAAAAGAAGGATAAAGAGCAGCAAAATCAGAAAGGCCAAGTAATCCGGCCAGTTCTTGCGATCAAGGCCAAGGGGCCAGCGTTTGCTCAGGTCACTCATGCCGCCTATTTGTTCGGAGGATTTCCCCACGTCAATAGAGAGGATAGAAGCACACATGCCTTGCGCTTTGGTGCCGAACGGGCTAACGGAATGGCGCGACGTCGGAGTGTAGCTCAGCCTGGTAGAGCACCGGTTTTGGGAACCGGGGGTCCAAAGTTCGAATCTTTGTACTCCGACCATTCGCACCTTGAAGGTACGAGCCGATGTGTTCAGAGCTTTCACGATAGGCGGCTGATTTTTTCAGTTCACCATTGGATAGCGCTGACCGCGTCTTCGATCTGGACGAGGAAACGCAGGTCCTCGCCTTGGCGCTTTTGCCAGACAATGACCAAGTTGCGTGTTATCGAGCCATTCGCTTGTCGTGACAGACTAAGTCAAAGCGCCTTACACACGTGAAAAGAGCCTAACTGCTTAGTTTGCGAGACCCATTGGCTTGGTGGGAGAGCTGGCGGACTAAATCCTTAGTTTCCCCGTTTCAACGCCGGATAATTAGTTCCGTCAGAATTCACTCCAGTTGTCCCCTACAGCCTTGGCTCCCCGAGCGCCGGACGACCGCACCTGCGCTGGGCGAGTTCTCCGGGTTGCCGGTTCTGGCCGCTCATTGCCCGGTGACAGGCGGAACTGCTCGACGATACCGTCGAGTTGCCGTGCCTGGGATTCAGTCTGCTCGATAGCGGCGTTCGTCTGTTCAACCAATGCCGCATTGTGCTGGGTCATTTCGTCCATTTGCGCCACCGCCGCAGAAATTTCAGCGATCGAAGCGGACTGTTCACGGCTGGCGCTTGAAATGGCTGCCATTGAGCCCGTAGTTTCCTTAACGACGGCCAGCAACTCGTAGAGTCTATCGGCCGCGGTCTTGACCAGGCTCTCGCCGGATCTGACCTCGAGGACGCTCTTCTCGACCAGCGCTTTTACTTCGGCCGAAGCCGATGCGGCAGACTGCGCGAGCCGACGAACCTCGACTGCAACCACGGCAAAGCCCTTGCCGGCATCGCCTGCCCGCGCTGCCTCCACCGAGGCATTGAGCGCCAGGAGGTTGGTCTGGAACGCGATGTCGTCGATAATGCCAATGATGTTCGAGATCTGATTGGACGAGACGGAAATTCGCTCCATCGCTTCGGTGACTTTGCTCATCACCTGCCCACCCACTTCAGCAGTTTCGGCTGCTTTCTTCGCCTGTTCCGATGCCGCTTCGGCAAGAGCGGCATTTTGGGTGACAGTGCGGGACAGGCCTTCCATGCTCGCAGCGGTCTCTTCGATAGCCGCAGCCTGGCGCGTGGTGCGCTCGCTCAGGTCATTGGCACCCGCCAGGATTTCACCCGTCGCTGTCCGAAGAAGACCCGATGTATCCCGCAGCTGGAAGATGATCTCACGGAGCCGATCAACCAGGAGATTGGTGTCGGTCTTGATCTTGGCAAAACCGCCATCGAATTCGGCCACGATGTTCTCGGTCAGATCGCCCGCTGCGAGCTTTTGCAAAACCTCACCCGTCAGATCGGCAGCCCAGGCCACCCGATCCGCATTCTCGCGGTCGCGCTTCTGCGAGTCCGCCATGACCTGTTCGAAATAGACGCTGACCGCCATGTCGATATCGATCATGACCGATTTGACCATGGCCGCCATTGCAACACCCAAGGACGAGACGGCCTGGGACAAAGCCTCCTCATCTTTCTTGCGGCCAAACATGCCGCCTTTGAGGGCGCTGATGTGCTTGTGCATGAAGTCTTCAGCGACCTTGGTCACCAAAGTTTCCACAATCACACCATAGCCGCCGATATACTAGCGCGGCTCCAGTCCTATTTTGGCGTGGCGCAGGCCGATCCGCCTGCTGGACTCAACGTATCTGGCATCGAACTGGCCTGTTGCAATGGCTTGCCAATGGCCAAGCTGGCTGGACTGTGCGCGGTTCATCTGGTCGGAACCAGAAAAGAACTTGGACACAGCCGGGACGACAGCCAGGCGCTTGTAGAACAAGGACAACGCTTCGGGGAGATGCTCGGCGATCAGTGGCTCAATCGAGCGGAGCGCATCCTTGCTCTTCGCATCCAGCCCGATAAAGTCGAGACGGGCTGAAATATCACCATCATTGTTGGAGTGGTCCACTGATTGCTCCTTGATGTTTATTCAAAGCAGAAATTCTCTTGAACACAAAAATATAATTGAAAGAAAATTTCTTATATAATTTGCCAGATGGCAGTTTAGTATTCGTTTATTTTGATATTTTCGGTTTTTTTATTTTCATAATGTCTCTATATTCTCATTCTGTTCCAAATTGATTTTATAAATTTTTTTTGATATATTGCACTTTAAGAGCTTACGAGCTTTCTTCGAATGTCATCACTTCGATTTTGATGAGAGCGCAATCGTTGCCTGTCCGCACAATCTTAGTGAGCCCTGTTCGACGGCGATTTGAGGTCGATAAGGTTTGGGACCAGTGTTGTTCTCTGCGCGTCTGAGACAACCACCTCTAGCCAAGCGCACAGCTCAAGCGTTCGCGGCAGATAGTCCACCCACTTTGCCGACGGCAAAATCTGAAGATCGGCAACAAGTTCTTCGAGATAGTCACTCAGATCCCTGAGTGCCTTAGCCAAATCTCTCGAAGCCTTGTTGTCTATGTCCATGACCCAATCTCGCCTAACAAGCTTTGGCAGACGCTTGGCTCAATTCTGGCTTGGCCGTCTTTTTCTGCACCGACAGAGATAAAGTCGGCGGGCTCGATTGCACACTGGTGTAGTCACCAGTTGTTAATTTCCATGACGCACTTTAATATGCGAGACGATGTGACTGTTCGGATTCCCTGTTGCAGCACATCGAGAGATGGGGACCTCATGCGTAGTGAGACGGCCAACTACCGACCCAGTGCAAAGTTTGCAGGGCTCGCGCCTAAACTTCGATCCATCTCTCAAGCGACTTGTCGATCTCAACTGCATTTGGCAGTTGCAGAGGCTGTGCTGTCTGTAGGCTGTGACCACTATGTCTTTGCATCGGCGGTAGCGCGAACCGAGGATACAGCCTTTGAACCCACTCTTTCTTCTTTGCCTGAAAGAGTGGTTCGCGAACTTCTCGATTCTGGCGCATATCGTTCCAATCCTGTTCTCTCAACCCTCAGGACGACTCAAAGCCCGGTCACGATCATTCTGTCGGAACGTCATCCCAACCCAAGGATTGCGGAAATCAGCCGCATCGTTGCCTCCGAGAGGATCTTGGGCGCCGCATTGGTACCGGTTCTGTCAGCAACGGACCACATGTCCATACTGGGCGTCTATTCGATCAGCGGCGTGCCCGGGTCTAGCATCATCGAATGTGCCACACTGATCGGCGCCGCTACTTCGCTTC
The DNA here is from genome assembly GCA_913775215.1 of uncultured Devosia sp. Lineage (GTDB taxonomy): Bacteria > Pseudomonadota > Alphaproteobacteria > Rhizobiales > Devosiaceae > Devosia. The sequence continues at coordinate 8,344 of CAJYKO010000146.1, forward strand.
GCCTTTTGGAGTTGCACGATCAGGTCGAACCGCCAAGGCTGACAGGAACTCAGGCGACAATCCTGAAATGGGCAGCCGCGGGCAAATCAACTGGTGATATCGCAACTATCATCGGACTGACCGCACGAAACTGCGAATATCATCTGGGCCAGATCTATAAGAAGCTCGGCGTCTCTTCCCGCGGCCAGGCCATTGCGGCGCTTGCAGAAGGGCGCGTTCAAATCCCCATGTCGACGGCCGCCCTAGAAAAATAACGCCGATAAATCGGCATAAGAGCCGCGCCCATTGCCGGAGCACGACCGCCGAGCAGGCCCTGAACAATTGGGGGGTAATCATCCTCAAGTACCGGCTTCCGGCCTAGGCGCGTCCGCACCGCTTCCACAACGCGCTCTCGGACTGCATCCGGCAGGGCGCCGTCGACGATGACCAGGCTTGGCTCAATCATGGCATGTGTGTTGACAATGGCGGTGGCGATAGCCCGCGAGACTTCCTCAATCCATTCATTTCCAACCGAGCCGAAACTATCCCAGTCCCAAAATTCCGGCATTCCTGGCGGCACTTCGATACCGGCGCGGGCCAACGCAGACTGCAAGGCATAAAGCGAGGCAACCAGATGGACGAATGTGGGCTTGCCATCGGAGCCGGTGACCATCATCCCGCCCAGATTCGCCGCATTTCCTTTCCCCCCTTCCCAAAGCCTGCCGTCCGCGACGATCCCGGCCCCCACGAACGTACTGATCAAGAAATACGCAATATTCTGCGGCCGCGGAGGCCCCATGGCCACCAACTCGCCCCAGCAGGCGGCATTTCCATCGTTGAATGCGAACACTTCGAGCCCTGTGGCCTCGCGCACCCGCTGCACGACGTTGAGGCCCTGCCATAGCCCTGCCTCTGCTTCGGACGCCCCTAACAGCCTCATATTGCGATGCATATTGGCGGGCATGGCCAGCCCCAAACCAATTAGGCGCTCACGATTCTCTTCGGGCACAAGCGTACTGAGTAGCCGGACGAGCGAGCCAATTTCGTCGAAAATGGAAGACGCGGAGGGATACTCATAATGCCGGCTGTGTTCTCCCAGAATTTCTCCGGCAAGATTACGTAGAACAATCCGGTAATTCTGCCAGCCGAGTTCGCAGCCGATGGCAAAAACACCGTTGGGATCGAGATAGAGAGGAACTGCAGGTTGGCCTCGATAACCCTTGCGGGCTTCGCCGCGCATGACGAGACCTGAGCCTTCGAGGTCGACGAGCAGCCGCGCCACCGTCTGTGGCGCCAGATGGCTGCGCCTTGCAATTTCGGCTGCAGATGATCCGGGTTGCGTTGCTATTGCGGTCAGCACGGCCCGCTCGTTGTTGAGGCGCAGTTGAACGGCGGACATTCGCTTCGCACTCGGATCAAAAACGTCCTGAACTGTCATCTATATCCAATCAGTCTCACCGTGAGACTTAACACCGACACTGCACAGGCTATCTCTTAACGTGGCGCTAATCACCTCACGATTGCAAACTTTCATTCTTTTAAGGCATTTAATACAAGGACGTTACGGAGGCGCCAAATGCGTATCGTGATCGTCGAAGATAATCGCACCAGTCTTGAAGTGCTGTGCCAGTTGGTTGGGCGAATGGCAGATGTAAGCGTAACGCCATTCCTTGACGCGCACAGCGCCTTGGAGGATGCCATTGCGAAGCCTTGCGACCTGATGATCATCGATAATGTCATGCCAGTCATGTCTGGTCTTGAGCTGGTTCTGGCGGTTCGCGAGCTCCCCACCCATCGTCACGTCCCAATTATCATGATCACGGCCGATGCAGATCGTCGGACCCGCCTTGCGGCAATCGATGCGGGAGCAACGGATTTTCTCGCAAAGCCGGTCGATCCACTGGAGTTGCGCTCGCGCGTGACCAATCTCTTGGCATTGCGGGCTGCACAAAATCAGCTCGAGGATCGGGCCGTTCATCTTGAGGCGGAGGTTGCCAAAGCGACCGAACACCTCCAGCGGCGCGAAAAGGACATGATCTACCGCCTCTCAAAGGCAATAGAGGTGCGTGATCACGAAACCGGCGACCATGTAGAGCGCGTCGCTCGCGTTGCGAGCATTATCGCCCAGCAGATGGGTATGAGCGCCGACTTTGTCCACACCCTTAACCTTGCCGCGCCACTCCACGATGTCGGCAAGATCGGGGTTGCCGACGCGATCCTGAATAAGCCCGGCAGGCTGGACGATATCGAATTGGCACAGATGCGCGCCCACGCCTCGATCGGTGCAGAAATCCTCGCCGATGGCGACTCGACCATGCTGCAGATGGCGGCGGAGGTCGCACATTCGCACCACGAAAAATGGGATGGCTCTGGTTATCCTCGGGGCCTTTCGGGTGAGCAAATACCCATAGCTGCCCGCATCACGGCAGTTGCCGATGTGCTCGATGCCTTATGCACGGTGCGCAGTTACAAATCTGCCTGGTCAGTCTCATCCGCGAAAGATGAAATCCTTCGTAGTTCCGGCACGCATTTCGATCCCAAATGTGTCGACGCGCTGACGCAAGCCTGGCCACGAATCGAGGCCATTTATTGCCAGGCCATACAGGCCTCCAACGCTGCCTGAAAGGTGCAGATATGAAAACTCTGGCTGCCAGCCTTGCTCTCTTGATTGTCGCTGCGTCCTCTACGTACGCATCCGACCTAGCGCTACCAACTGGAGAGGCAATTCTCAGGATTGACGGCTCGATCACGACCTTCAATCAGGATCAGAGTGCCCTTTTCGATCTTGCAATGCTCGATGCCCTCCCCCAGCACATCACCAAGGCGACCACACCATGGTATGACGGTGAGCACGAGTTCAGCGGCGTCGTAATCGGCGATCTTTTGAAGAGCCTTGGAGCAAACGGCGAAAGCGTCACGGTAACGGCGCTCAATGATTATTCAGCGGAAATCCCCATGACTGATTTCGAGCAATATGACGTCATCTTGGCGACGCGCATCGATGGGCAGGAATTGTCCGTTCGCGACAAGGGGCCGCTCTTTGTGATTTATCCATTCGAACAGGACGAGACGCTCTATAACGAAGTGATCTTCGGTCGCTCGGTCTGGCAGGTCGCCTCCCTTACGGTCCACTAACGTGCCTACAGCCATCATCAGGGCAAGGCGCGCCGTATCTCGGCGCATCGGGTTAAGCATCATCGTTTTGACGATGCTCAGCGTTGCCCTGTTGAGCTCGGTCGTCTGGCTCTTTGTCGGCATAACCGAGCGTCAGCAGGCGGTCCGGGCCAGTGTACGGGAGGACATGGTTTGGGCCGCCTACCAAGCTGATCGAGAAGCTGCGCGCCTGATCGAAGCCATCCAGAAGGCTTTAGACGATGGCAGCGTCGATGCTGTCAGTCAGCGGTTCGATCTGCTCTACAGCCGGACACATCTTCTCAGCCAGGGCTCCTATGCTACCACGTTCGGGGCCGGGTCGCTGGTTGGCAAGAAGGCGAACGAGGCCAATACAGCGATTACCGACATGGTCCCGATCATGGACGGCATCGTCAAGGACCCCAATCTCTTCAGTCCGAACGCAGCCAAGCTGACGCTCCTGGCAGAAGCCGCGCGCAAAGCTACAGGCGATCTGCTGGTTGAAACCAATGCAGCCACCGGTCAAAGTCGCGTCGACGAACGTAACGAAACCCTGGCAACCTATTGGCGCATCGGCCTCTGCGTTGCCGCCCTGACCATTGCACTCGTGCTCATTGTCTGCCTTTTGGCGGTGCAACTGATCCACATTTCGCGCACCGGACGCGAAGTCGAATTGTTGAGCCGGCGCAATGCGCGCAGCGCCAAAGAGGCTCAAAGCGCGAATGCGGCAAAATCCGCATTCCTGGCAACTATGAGCCACGAGATCCGGACCCCGCTCAATGGCATCATCGGCATGACCGAGCTTCTGCGTGGCTCCAGACTGGAACCCGAACAACTCTATCAGATCGAAACCATTCGCCATTCCGGTGACATGCTGCTCGATGTCATCAATGACATCCTCGATTTTTCCAAGCTGGAGGCGGGCGCCGTTCGCTTTGAACCTCAGCGCGTGCCGCTGTCCGAAGTCATTGTCCCGGTCGAGAGGATGATGCGGGTGCGCGCCGAAACGCTCGGGCTTGAACTTCTTTTCAATTATCCGAGGGTCAGCGCCCTGATCGATGCAAACCGGCTGCGCCAGGTTCTGATCAATCTAGTCGGCAACGCGCTCAAATTCACCCCATCGGGCTCGGTTGTGGTGACCGTCGACCTGGATGGCACCAATCTCAAATTCAACGTTCGCGATACCGGGCCAGGCATATCGGAACAAGATCGCAAAAAGCTGTTCCGCGAATTCAGCCAGGTCGACAGTTCCAATACACGCTCGTTCGGGGGAACCGGACTTGGTCTTGCCATCTGTAGACGCCTCGTGGAAGTGATGAGTGGCACGATCGGTGTCGATAGCACCGTTGGCGTTGGCAGTAATTTTTGGTTCGCCATACCAGCCGATCCGGAACCAATTTCCGGCCACGAACCTGCGCTCCCATCCCCTCGAGCTTCCGATCAGTTTAAGGGACGCGTGCTCGTGGTCGATGATATTCCGACCAACCGCGATGTTGCGCTCGGTCTTTTGAACAAGCTCGGTCTGACCTGCGCTGGTGCTGTCAATGGGCTTGAGGCTCTCGATATACTCGCCATTTCGCCGTTCGACCTCGTGCTCATGGATATGCAGATGCCCAAGATGGATGGGCTGGAAGCGACACGCCGGCTACGAGAACGTGGATTTGCAGCACCGATAATTGGCTTGACGGCGAATGCGTTTGAAAGTGACCATCGCGCCTGCATCGAGGCCGGTATGAATGCGCATCTGGCAAAGCCACTGACCCTGGCGAAGCTCGTTAATGTGCTGGCGGAGCATCTTTGTGGTGTTGATCAGACTGAATACCAGGAGCCCGAGGCTGCACCGGGTATTGATCAGGATATTCAGCAGGGCCTGACAGATGCAATTGGCAGCGAGGCCTTCGATCATCTGGTCGAACAATTTTTGCAGTCTGGCGAACATATGCTGGACGAGGCTGAAACGGCGGTGGCCGCGGCAGATGCGCAGTCTCT
>CAJYKO010000147.1 GCA_913775215.1 uncultured Devosia sp.
CCGCCAATCCTCCCGGCAGTCCGCGCCGCCATCTTTATCGACAATATTTTAACCGAGGGCAACAGGATTATCGACAAAACAGCGCATTTTCCTATGCTATGCCGCCAAAGTTCGGGATTTAATCGACAATCTACCTTTGTATTATTGACAAAGACACATGTGCGAGTAGGCTCACTGCACCAATCGGGCAATGACCCCAAACACAGCTATCAAGGGTGGAGACAAGACAATGACCACGACTTACGACGTCCGCATCGACGTGGACGCGGGCGCGAGCCGCGGTGCTTACCGGCCATTGTGGAACTGGTTCGGTTATGACGAGCCGAATTACACCTATACCGCCAATGGCAAGAAGCTGCTCAACGCCCTGACCGAACTCAGCCCCGAGCCCCCGCGCGTGCGCACGCACAATCTTCTCACCTCAGGCGACGGCCAATACGCCCTCAAGTGGGGCTCCACCAATGCCTATACCGAAGACGCAAACGGCAACCCGGTCTACGATTGGACCATCATGGACCAGATCTTCGACGCCTATGTCGAAGCCGGCAATATCCCGCTGATCCAGGTCGGCTTCATGCCCGAAGCCCTCTCCAACGACACCGGCGAATATCGCCACCAATGGAGCCCGACCGACCCCTATGTCACTATCATGACCGGCTGGGCCAATCCGCCCAACGATCTCAAGAAGTGGGGCGACCTCGTTCACGCCTGGGCTCGGCACCTGGCCGACCGCTATGGCGAGGAAAAAGTCCTCACCTGGCCCTGGGAAGTCTGGAACGAGCCCGACGGGCTCTATTGGAAAGGCACGATTCCCGAATTCTGCGAAATGTACGACGTTACCGCCCGCGCCATCAAAGCCGCCCTCCCCGGCGCCCGCGTCGGCGGCCCGCACACCTGCGGCGCTTTCAACAACCCGAAGGCGCAGAAATTCCTGCGCGAATTCCTGCAATACGTTGTCGACCACAACTCTCCGATCGACTTCATCGCCTTCCACGCCAAGGGCAATCCCGTGATCTGGAAGGACCATGTCCGCATGGGCCTCCACAAGCAGCTTCGCGATATCGAAGCCAACCTCGCCATCGTCAATGAATTCCCGACGCTAAAACACCTGCCCACGGTCATTGGCGAATCCGACCCCGAAGGCTGCGCCGCCTGCTCCGCGCGCGTCCATCCGCAAAACGGCTACCGCAACGGCCCCCTCTACGGCGCCTATGTCGTTGAAAGCATGATCCGCACCTACGAACTAAGCCAGCGCGCCGGTATCGAGATCGAAGGCGCCGTCACCTGGGCTTTCCTTTTCGAAGACCAGCCCTGGTACGACGGATTCCGCGATCTCGCGACCAATGGCGTCGATAAGGCAGTGCTCAATGGCTTCCGCATGCTCGGCAAATTGAAGGGCGAGTGGGTCACCGCCAAATCCGACCATGCCATTGACATCCAGACCATCTTGGAACACGGCGTCCGCGAACAACCCGACGTCAACGCCGTCGCCACCCGAGACGACACCGGCGTCTCGATCCTCGTCTGGAACTACCACGATGACGACGTCGAAGACGGCGCCGCCAACGTCACCCTCGATCTCAAGGGACTGAAGCCCGGCACTCACAAGCTCACCCATTTCCGCATGGACAAGGACCACTCCAACTCCTTCGGCGTCTGGAAAGCCATGGGCTCGCCCCAGGAGGTCACCGGCGACGACTACAAGAAGCTGGAAGCCTCCGGCCAACTCGCCGTCCTCGAAACCTCCACCGCCGAAGCCTCCAACGGCGCCGTCACCCTGACGACTACTCTACCTCGCCAGGGCGTCTCCCTCCTCCGCATCGACTATTGAACACAGCGCAAATCAGCCCTTGCTGATTTGTCGCGACAGCACTCCGCCGACCTCCCTCGGCGGGGTGCTTTATTTTCGCTATTCGCCTTGCACCTCATGGTGAGCTGCAAAGCGCAGCGCAGCCTCGAACCACGAGGCCGAGCCCACAAACCCTTAGGAACCCAGGCCAAGCTCCTGCCGCAGCGCGTCGATCCGCTCCGAAGCTTCAGCTTTACTTAGATCATCGGCAAACTGCTCGGGCTTATGCGCCTGCTCGGAAAGCGTTTTCAGATAAGACCCCTGCGCATCCGTCATCGGATCGTCGCCGGTCGTCCATTCGCTCGGGTCCTTTTCGAGATTGGAATGCGGACCTGGATCGATTTTGGCATTGGTCGTGGACATCTAAGAACTCCTTGTTTGTTCCCTAAACGTTCTAAACCACCATCGCGTTCCAGCCGCCTGACAACAGTCGCCCGCCGAGCGAAAATTATCCCACCAACCCAATATACCGCTTCTTCGACGGCTGCAGGTGATCGACACACAACTGCGCCAAAACCCAATTATCCCGCCCGCTCAGCATCTCGATCATCAGCCGATGTTGGCTATGGGAAATATCGAGCGCCGCCCGGTCCGCCATCGAGTTCGCCCGCACAGGCAGGCTATAGCGCATGTAAAGCTCGATCGCCTGCACGAGATACTTGTTCCCGCAGGCCCCGAACAGCGTCAGGTGGAAGCGGTCATTGGTCTCATGCACGCCGCGCAGATACCCCGCCTCGATATGCTCGCCATGCTCCTTGTGAATCTCGAGCAACTGGTCGATCAGCCCCTGCGGCGCCGGCAGCGGGATCATCAATGCCGCCTGCCGCTGCACCAGTTCGCGCACGGCATAGATCTGCTCGACCTCGCTCGGGGTCAGCGAGCGCACCGTCGCGCCCTTGTTGCGCTCGCGCACCACCACGCCCATCTGCTCGAGTTGCACCAGCGCCTGCCGCACGAAATGCCGCGTCACTGGAAAGCGCGAAAGCAACTTGTCTTCCGTCAGCCGCGACCCCGGTGCGAGCCGCCCGAAAATGATGTCTTCCTCAAGCGCCCGCACGATCTTCACGTCTTCGGGCTCGGTCTCGTGATGCTCGGTCATGCTGGCGGCCCCGGGAGGTTATGCTGCCCTTCTATCAGAGAGTCCCCGCCGGTTTAAACTGGCTCGCCGCATAGGCGGCCTCCACCAGCCGCAAGGTTTCAAGATTATCCGCCGCGCTGGTCTCAAACGCACACCCCGTTCGCAAACAGTCGACGAAATGCGCCACCGCCCCGTCATAAGCCGCCTGATAACTCTCCGGCCCATCGAACCGCATCTCGCGCGGGCTCGGCCCCAAAAGTCTCAGCACCGTCCCATCCAAATGGATGGTGCCCTTGCTCCCCCAAAGCCAAAGCCGATCGCTCGGCGCCGGCGGCGCGCCATGCACAGCGAGATTACCCGACACGTTGAGTGGCAATCCGTCCCCCAGCCGCTCAAGCCGCAACACAGCCTGATCCTCGCCAATAATCTCGTCATTGCTCCGCCGCAGCCGCGCCGATGTCAGCGCGAATTCTCCGAGCAGAAACCGCAAACTATCGAGATGATGGATCAACACCTCCATGACCAGCAGCCGCTGTTCACGCCGGAAGAACGGCTGCCGCACCAGTGCCGGTCGCGCTCCCTCTCCATCGACAATCATCCCGCTCGAATGAAAATCGAGCCGCGCCTCGAAAACCTCGCCGATCAGCCCCTCGTCGAGCCAGGTCCGCAAGTGCCGATAATAGGGACGAAAACGCCAGTTCTCGTGCACCATCAGCCGCGCCCGGCCCGAGACGGCCGCGACCACCTCCTCGGCTTCAGCGAGATCGATGCCCAGCGGCTTCTGGCAGAGCATCGGCAGTCCGTGCTCTCCTCCCAGCATGACTTGCTCAGCATGAAATTTTCGCGGCGAAGCAATATCGAGCGCGTCGAGCCGCTCGCTCTGCAGCATATCGGTCAGAGACTCGTACCGTCCCGCGATCCGAAATTCATCCGCCCGCGCATTCCGCGCCGACGCATCCGGGTCGCAGATCGCCACGACCTCGACATCTCCAAGCTTTCTCCACGCCGGCAAATGATATTGCGTGACCCAGCCTGCCCCTACCAATCCGATCCGCACAATTCCCTCTTGTCAATAATTTATGGTTTTCTCGCGCCCTGCGACGAAATCCACCTCTGCCGCGATTTGGCTGAATTTAAGCCCATACACACACCGCGCACAACCAAAACCGCACACAACCTCATCCACATTATTGACAATAATCCTCATGCCTGTAGGAATGACCCGACAAGCCGCACCAAGACGCGGCAGGGGAGGATGTCGTGACCCGCGGGCTTCGCAGACGGTTGACCAGCTATGGCGACCAGGATTTTTCGCTGTTCCTGCGCAAGGCTTTCATCAAGGCCATGGGCTATTCCGATGACGCGCTCGATCGCCCGATCGTCGGCATCGCCAATACCTATTCCGATTATAATCCCTGCCACGGTAACGTGCCGCAATTGATCGAAGCAGCCAAGCGCGGTGTCATGCTCGCCGGCGGCATGCCGATGGTCTTCCCGACCATGTCGATCCACGAGAGTTTTGCCGCCCCAACCTCCATGTTCCTGCGCAATCTCATGGCCATGGAAACCGAGGAACTGGTCCGCGCCCAGCCCATGGATTCGGTCATCCTCATCGGCGGCTGTGACAAGACCATCCCCGCCCAGGTCATGGCCGCCGCCTCGAGCGAAGTCCCCGCCATTATCCTCCCCACCGGCCCCATGGATACCGGCAGCCATCGCGGCGAACGCCTCGGTGCCTGCACCGATTGCCGTCGCATCTGGGCCCAATACCGCGCCGATCAGATCGATGCCGATGAGGTCGGCGAGATCAATGGCAAACTCGCCAGCTCCGTCGGCACCTGCACCGTCATGGGCACCGCCTCCACCATGGCAGCCCTGATGGAAGCCATGGGCCTCTCCCTACCCATGGCCGGCTCAGCCTCCGCCACCTCGTCCGAGCGCATGCGCCTCGCCGAAGAAACCGGCCGCGCCGCCGTCGCCATGACTGAAACCGGATTGACCACCGCAGAAGTCCTGACCCCCGCCGCGCTCCGCAATGGCCTCGTGACGCTTCAGGCACTCGGCGGCTCCACCAATGCCGTCGTTCATCTCGCCGCCATTTATGGGCGCCTCGGCAAAAAGCTCGACATGGCCGAATTCGACGCCATCGGCCAAAAGGTCCCAGTCCTTGTCGATCTAAAACCCACCGGCACCGGCTATATGGGCGAATTCCATGCCGCCGGTGGCGTCCCGCGCCTCCTCTCGGAACTGACCGACCTTCTCGATCTCACCGCCCCTCGCGCCTTTGGCGGCACGCTCGGCGACACCATCGGCACCCTGCCCGCCCGCTACGAAACCCAGATCATTCGTCCGCGCAGCGAACCCATCTCCCCAGCCGGCGCCATCGCCGTTCTATCCGGAAATCTCGCCCCCCGCGGCGCTGTCATCAAGCACGCCGCCGCCGATCCAAAGCTTCAGGTCCACGAAGGCCGCGCCGTCGTCTTCGACTCAGTCCGCGACATGACCGAACGCCTCGACGATCCTAGTCTCGACATTGCTGCCGACGACGTCCTCGTCCTTCGCAATGCCGGCCCCAAGGGCGCCCCCGGCATGCCCGAAGCCGGCTACATTCCCATTCCTCGCCATCTCGCCCGCCAGGGCGTCAAGGACATGGTCCGCCTCTCCGACGCCCGCATGAGCGGCACCGCCTTCGGCACCGTGGTCCTCCACATCACCCCAGAGTCCGCCGATGGCGGCCCTCTCGCCGCTGTCCGCACCGGTGATCGCATCCGCCTCGACGTCCCCAATCGCCGCCTTGAACTCCTGATCTCCGACACCGAGCTCGACGCCCGCATAGCCGCACTGCCGCCACCACCGCCATCGCCACCCCGCGGCTATGCCCAGCTCTATGATCGTCACGTCACTCAGGCCGATGACGGTCTCGATTTCGATTTCCTGATGGCCACCAAAGACCATGGTTGACGTGCTCGACGCCCCGCTTTGCCTGCCGCCGCGCCCCCTGCGCAATCCGGCCGATCTGCGTCTACCCCAAAACACCTGCGACGCCCATTTCCACGTTTTCGCGCCGTCCGCACCGCTCGCCATCCCGCGCAGCTATACGCCCCGGATCGAACCGATCGACAATTGGCTCGCCCTCGCCGATACCTTCGGCATCGCCCGCGGCGTCCTCGTCCAGCCAAGCGTCTATGGCCTCGACAATCGCGTCCTGCTGACAGCCCTCGCCGGCCACGCCGATCGCCTCCGCGGCGTGGTCGTCATCCCGCCCGAAACCAGCGACGCCGAACTCCAGCGGCTCGACGCTCTCGGCGTCCGCGGCGTCCGTTTCAACCTTCGCAACAAATCCGGCATTGGCTTCGATGCTCTCGCCAGTCTCGCCCCGCGCATTCGTGCCCTCGGCTGGCACGCCCAGTTCCAGATCGGCCCCGAAGCCATCGCAACCGTTGCCGATCTGACCGCGCGTTATGACATCACCGGGGTCATCGACCACCTCGCCTTCATTGCACTCGACAAGCCCGGCACCGCCCGCGACGATCTCGACCGCGCCCTCGAAACCGGCCGCGTCTATGTGAAAATTTCTGCGCCCTATCGCCTCAGTGACACCCTAAATAACCAGTTCTATCGTTCCA
>CAJYKO010000148.1 GCA_913775215.1 uncultured Devosia sp.
CCAATGCGGGCGCTGCGCTCGTCTGGCATAACTACACTGCCAAGTCCTTCATGGGTGATCCGGACCCGCAGGTTGTCGAGGATACAACCAATGATTTCAAGCGCTTCGCCGCAATCCTCGATTCAACGCTTGCGGATCGCGATTGGCTCGTCGGCGGCAAACTGACCTACGCCGATTTCCGCGTGGCCTCTGCCCTGCCCTATGCCGAGCGCGGCTTGATCCCGCTCGATCTCTTCCCAAACATTCGCGCCTGGCACGATCGTCTCAACGAAATCGATGCTTGGCGCGAGCCTTTCGCTGGGATCGCCTGAAACGAATTGGGGCGCCTCTTGGCGCCCCGCAAATCCATCAGCCCTGCGCCGCCAACGCGCCGCGCACCTGCTGGCTCACCTTCCCAAAGTCGATTCGACCGGGATAATTCGCCTTTAGTTCGGCAATCACCTTGCCCATGTCCTTGGGGCCTTCGGCGCCGCTAGCGGCGATAGCTGCAGTGATCGCTGCAGCCACCTCGTCTTCCGTGAGCGGCTTGGGCAGGAATTCGTTGAGAATGTCGATCTCTTCCTTTTCCACCGTGGCGAGATCGGCGCGGCCGGCCTGCGCATAGATGGCAAAGCTCTCTTCGCGCTGCTTCACCATCTTCTGGATCATCGCAAGAACTTCGTCATTCGTCGCCGGGCCCTTGCCGTCGCCGCGATTGGCAATATCGCGATCCTTGATGGCGGCATTGATGGCGCGGAGAGTCGCGGTGCGCCGCTGGTCACGGGCCTTGAGGGCGGTTTTCAGGCCTTCGCTGATCGTTTCGCGCATCTTGATGTGCTCCTTGCCATGCAGATTCTTGCCCCCATATAGGCATGAAACGCGGACTGCGCCACTTGCGCTCTCCGGCTTGGCCTTCTAAGAGGAGGCCTCAACCGACATCCCTCGCACCCATTGTAGCGGCTTACACCCGCCACCTTGACGCGCGAACCGACGAACCAAGCATGGAGACCGACCGTGACCGGCTGGCAGCAATCCCCCGCGACCGCAGTTCTTATTCTGGCTGACGGCACGCGCCTTGAGGGCCATGGCATCGGTGCAGTCGGCCACGCCGCCGGTGAAGTCTGCTTCAACACGGCAATGACCGGCTATCAGGAAGTCCTCACCGACCCGTCCTATGCCGGCCAGATCGTCACCTTCACCTTCCCCCATATCGGCAATGTCGGCACCAACGATGAAGACATCGAGACGGTGAACATGGCCGCTCTTTCCGGCGTCCGTGGCGTCGTGCTCAAGGCCGACATCACCAACCCCTCGAACTATCGCGCTGCCGAAAAGCTCGACGCCTGGCTCAAGAAGCGCAACATCATCGGCATCGCCGGCATCGATACGCGCGCCTTGACCGCCCGCATCCGTGAAAATGGCATGCCGAATGGCGTCATCGCCCACGAACCAACCGGCCATTTTGATGAAGGTTCGATCAAGGCCGAACTTAATGCCTTCCCGGGCCTTGAAGGTCTCGACCTCGCCAAGGAAGTCACCACGGCCCAGACCTATCACTGGGATCAGACCAGCTGGCAGTGGAACAAGGGCTACGGCACGGTCGAAAAGCCTGACTTCCACGTCGTCGCGATCGACTACGGCGCCAAGCGCAACATCCTGCGTTGCCTTGCCGATCATGGTGCGAAGGTCACCGTCGTGCCGGCAACGGCCACTGCCGCCGACGTGATGGCACACAATCCCGATGCGATCTTCCTCTCCAATGGCCCGGGCGATCCGGCGGCGACCGGCAAATATGCCGTGCCGACCATCCAGAAGCTGATGGAAGCCGGCAAGCCGATGTTCGGCATCTGCCTCGGCCACCAGCTTCTCGGCCTGGCGCTCGGCGGCACGACCTCCAAGATGCATCAGGGCCACCATGGCGCCAATCATCCGGTCAAGGACCTGACAACCGGCAAGGTCGAGATCACCTCGATGAATCACGGCTTTGCCGTGGACGCCGAAAGCCTTCCTGCCGGTGTGACCCAGACTCACATTTCGCTGTTCGACAATTCCAATGCCGGCCTCGCCGTCGAGGGTAAGCCGATCTTCTCGGTGCAGTACCACCCGGAAGCCAGCCCCGGCCCGAAGGACAGCCACTACCTCTTCACGCGCTTCCTCAACCACGTGCGCAAGGCCAAGGGCATGCCCGAAAAGCCAGAGCACCTGGCGCCCGGCGAAGTCGCCTGATCCAAAAGAAAATCCCCGCTTCGAGCGGGGATTTTTGTTTCAGTCGTAGGTGTCTTCGTTGGCACCCGCCGAAAGCGGACCTTCCGCGCCGGGTAGATCGTCCTTGCCGGACGCAGCGCGCTTGTCGCGGTTCTGATCTGCCGACCCAAGGGACTTGCGCTGATCGGCATTGCCGGGCTGGGTGGGTGTGCTTTGCTTGGAACTGGTCATGTCCATCTCCTCTATCGTGGGAGGATCAACGCGCAGACCGGGACACGGGTCCATCACAGAAACGGTGTTAGCCCCATTTCTCCAGCACCGGTCCGCTCTGCCCGCCGACCGGATCGCTCTTGGGCAGAGGAATGTCGGCGATGCGGCGATCCGCTTCCGGCCGTTCGCCAGCCTCGCCGCGCAACAGATCGGCGCTGAACCCGGGCGGATAGGCGCCAACGACCAGGAAATCTTCCCTCGATCCCAGATTGCGATGGGCCACACCGGCAGGCACCACGATCACATCGCCAGCCGACACCTCGAATGCCCTGCCCTCGGGCCCGCCCAATTGTAGCCGGGCCGCGCCGCGCGCAACACCGAGGCACTCGTGGCTCGTCGAATGATAATGATGGAAATCATAGACACCGTAACGCCAGGCGCTCGGCCAGCCGTTCTGGTCGAACAGCTTTTCCAACGCCTCGGGCGAAGCCGCAGCCAGTGCGTGGCGATAAATGATCGCCGGCAGCACGTTGTTGGGAAAGGTGCCGTCATCGGCGAAATGCTCGAGCGTCACGCCCGAAAGATTGCCCTGCATTGCAGTCTCCTTTGGAGCGCAACGCAGGGTGTCTTGGTCAGTTGCGAAGGATGATGGCGGCAGTTTTCCTGCCGCCGTTCACCTGTCAGACATTGCCCGAGAACGTGTCACAGCTATCCGGGCTGCCGGACTGGTAGCCCTTCTCGAACCAGCTTTTGCGCTGCGCCGAAG
>CAJYKO010000149.1 GCA_913775215.1 uncultured Devosia sp.
GGCCCTCGCGCAGGATAACCCCGTCACCGCTGAACCAGAGGAAGGCGAGGATATCGTCGTGCAGGCGACCCGCACGGGTCGCCGGGTGCAGGACGAACCGATCCGCGTCGAGGTGCTTGACCGGGAGGAGATCGAAGAAAAGATCCTTATGTCACCGGGCAACATCGCCATGCTGGTGAATGAGACGCCCGGCGTTCGCGTTCAGGTCACATCGCCCGCGCTCGGCGCATCCAACGTCCGGGTGCAGGGGCTGAAAGGACGGTACACCCAAATTCTGGCCGATGGCCTCCCGCTCTATGGCGGGCAGACGCCTTCGATCGGCGTCCTGCAAATCCCACCTACCGATCTCGGACAGGTCGAAATCATCAAGGGGGCGGCATCCGCCCTTTACGGTCCGTCCGCCCTCGGCGGTGTCATCAACCTCGTGTCGCGTCGGCCATCGCCCGAGCAACAGGGCGAACTCCTGCTCAACGCCACAAGCCGGGGCGGGCAGGACGTGACCGCCTACAACTCCGCGCCACTCACCGACGATCTAAGCTATTCGCTGACTGGCGGCTTCAACCGGCAGGACGCGCAGGACATCGACGGCGATGGCTGGGCGAACATACCGGGCTTCCACCGCTGGACCGTCCGCCCACGTCTGTTCTGGAACGGCTCGAATGGAGCCAAGGTGTTCGCCACGATCGGGGCGATGAACGAACAGCGCAATGGCGGGACGCTCCCCGGACGGGTTGTGCCGGACGGCTCGCCGTTCGCACAGGATCAGCGCAGCCGCCGCCTCGACGCCGGCTTGAATGCCCAAACCCCGATCGAAGGGATCGGGACGCTCTATGTGCGTGCTTCGGGCGTCACACAGTCGCACCGCCATCGCTTCGGTGACGTGGTGGAAAATGATCGCCATCGGACGCTACTGACCGAAACGTCGCTCGGCGGGGGAGGGGATGCGACGACTTGGCTTGCGGGAGCCGCTTATCAGGTGGACAGCTACCGCTCGCGTACCTTCCCCGCGTTTGACTACACATACCGCGTGCCGGCGCTGTTCGCGCAGGTAGAGCAAAAGGTGTTATCGGACCTGACGTTGGCTGGAAGCGCCCGCTGGGACGATCACAATCGATATGGCTCGCACCTAAGCCCCCGCGTCTCGATGCTGTTCAAGCCGGGGCCGTGGACCGTGCGGGCGTCACTCGGCCGTGGCTTCTACGCGCCCACACCGTTCGTCGAAGAAATCGAGGCAGCAGGGTTGTCGCGCCTCGAACCATTGCGCGGGCTGCGTGCCGAGACGGCAGATACCGCTTCGATCGACTTCGGCTATGCGCGCGGGCCGGTCGAGGCGAGCCTGACGCTGTTCGGCTCCAACATCGACCATGCCGTGCAGCTCCGCGACATTGCGGCCGATCGGGTTGCGCTGGTCAACGCCGATGGCGTGACCCGGACACGCGGCGCGGAACTGCTGCTGCGCTACCGTCTGGACGCGATCACCTTCACCGGAAGCTACGTTCACACCGATGCGACGGAGCCGAACCCGGACGCTCCTGGTCGCCGCGCCGTGCCGCTCACGCCGCGCAATACCGCTGGCCTGACCGCCGTTTGGGAAAAGCACGGCCGGGGCAGGCTGGGGCTGGAAGCCTATTACACAGGACAGCAGGTTTTGGAGGACAACCCCTATCGGACCCGGAGCCGACCCTATGTCGAGTTAGGGGCGATGGGTGAGCTTGTGCTGGGAAAGGTCAGCCTGTTCGTCAACGCGGAGAACCTGCTGAACTTCCGCCAGACCCGTTACAATCCGCTCCTGCTGCCGACCCGCGCGCCGGACGGCGCATGGACCGTCGATGCCTGGGGGCCACTTGAAGGGCGCACTATCAACGGAGGCGTGCGGTTCCGGTTCGGTGCCGGCGCTGACTGATCCTCGCACAGCTCGGCACGAGCCTGCCGGATGATCTGCCACCCCCCGGATAGCCCCAACCCTGCGAGGATCGCAGCGACCGCGATATCCGGCCACCCTGTCCCGGTGCCGAATACCCCGAAGGCAGCAGCGACGACGGCGATGTTGCCGATCGCGTCGTTGCGCGAGCATATCCAGACAGACCGCCGATTGGCCTCGCCGTGACGATGACGCCAGAGAATGACGGCGCAAATGACATTCGCTACGAGCGCCAGCGTACCGATGACGCCCATCGTCTCGGCAGTCGGGAGGGTTCCTCGCGCCGCCATCCAAACGGTGCTGCCGAGTATCCATGCGCTAAGCAGGATCAGCGAACCGCCCTTTGCCAGTGCCGCACGCGCCCGCCAGCGGAGCGCAAGGCCCGCGACCCCGAGGCTGATCGCATAGTTTGCTGCGTCACCAAGGAAGTCGAGCGCATCGGCCTTGAGCGATGCCGACTGCGCCGACACGCCGGCTGCGATCTCGACGCCGAACATGGCCGCATTGATCGCCAGCGCGATCCACAATGCGCGTCGCCATGCCCGATCTTCCTGCTTCGCAGCGGGAGCGGCGCAACCACCGCAACAACCTCCTGCCATGCCGTCACCTCGCATCCGTTCGATAACGCCCTATCTAGGGTCTGTAGTAGCTACAGGGTCAAGGCCTGGCACTGACGATCGGTGATTTGAGCAAGGCCACCAACACGAAGGTCGAAACGGTGCGATACTATGAACGTATCGGCTTGCTGCCCAAGCCGCCCCGCACGGCAGGGAATTACCGCGATTATGGCGAGGCGGAGCTTGGCCGTCTGTCCTTCATTCGACGTGCCCGCGACCTCGGCTTCTCGCTCGATCAGGTGCGGGCGCTCCTTGGCCTCTCCGACGATCGCAGTTGCGATTGCGCCGGCATCGATCACATCGCCAACGAACACCTGCGCGAAGTGGATCGCAAAATCGCCGACCTCAAAGCGCTACGTCGGGAGCTGAAAGCCGTTATCGACTCCTGCGATGGCGGTATCGTCGCCGATTGCAGAATCATCGAAGCCTTGGCTCCGTAGGGCTTTTGCAAGGTGCCATCGCTTCGCAGACCGGCGTCTCATGATTGCCGCCCTGGCCGGGGCGTCCTACGTGCGAATGGTGAGTGACCGACACCATCCTGCTTCGCGCATTGTTCGCGGTCTGGTGCTTGCCGTTCTGGCGGTGATGCTGCTGGTTCGGCTCGGGCCGCTCTGCGAAACGGCGGCAATGGCCGCGACGCCGGTTGCATCGCAAATGATGGACTGCGCGAGCAAGCCGACCCGAACGCCTGCCAAGCAGGTGCCTCTAGCGGCATGTGCTACGCCTTGCGCAGCCATGCCGGGCGCGGCTGCCGTAAGCGGGGAACCGCTGCCGTTTGCCGTACTGCTACCTACCGCTGCCAAGCCCGCCGGCCTGATCGGTTTTGCGCGCGCGCCGGCGACGCCCCCTCCGCGATCAGTGTGAGCCTTCTCGACTCACCCCTTCACAAGATCACGGAGATACACATGACCAAGTTCAAGCTCATCAGCGCTGCCTTTGCTCTCACCCTGTCGAGCGGCGCCTTTGCCGCCGTGGCGAACTGCTGTGCCGACATGGCCTGCTGCAAGGATGGCGCGGATTGTTGCGACAAGGGCACCAAGGCCAAGGCTGATTGCTGCGACAAGGCCGATAAGGCCAAGAACGGCGATCATGCTGGCCATGGCATGCCGAACATGAAGTAAGATGGTGGACGGGGGCAGGCGACTGTCCCCGTCTCCATCTTTAAGTCTGCCCGAAGCTTTAACATCTCGGCCGAATTACACCGGCGCGGCGGTTTCCCAAAAACGATCGAAATCGGGAAGCCGCTGCTATGCCAGTAGCGAAAACGAGTTGCCGAAATTGTGCAGCAGGACCGGCAGGAGGAGGCTTCCTGTCCGCAGGCGCAGCCAGACGGCGATGAACGATGGGATCGCCGTCAGCGCCATCGTCATAGGGTCGAAGGAGAAGCTGCCGTGCGAGAAGCCGAAGGCGTGCGCCAGCCCGAATAGGAAGCATGACAGCACGGCACCCCAGCCCCAGTCGACCCCAAGGAAACGCTTTCCGCCGGTGAACGCCTGGTCGAGTGCGAGCAGAAGGATGCCCCGGTAGAAGGGTTCCTCCTCCAGACCCGGCATGGTCAACTGAAACGCGATTTCTTCCCCGCTGGATCGACCGTCCGGAAAGGCCACCGCGATCACGACGAAGAAAGCGCAGTAGAGCACCGCGACCGGCAACGCGGCCCTCAGACTTCCCGGTTCCTGCGTGAGCGTCAGACCGACACGACGAAACCCGAATGCCGGCGTCGCGGCGATGGCGAGGGTTGCTGCCAGCGCCAGTAGCTTGCCTTGCCAGTTCCACTCCCCGCCGATCAGATCAGGCAGCGATCCGTAGGCGTGGGTAAGAAGCGCGTCGTTGATCGCCACCAGCAGCGCCGCGATCAGCAGCCATCGCGGGGAGAAGTGTTTCCGGTCGGTGCATCCCAACACCACCCCCAAGACGAGGAGCAGCGCCACCGTTCCTCCCAAGCCGATCAGTCCGTTCACGCGCCCACCTTCATCCCATGTAGCGAGAGCGTGCTACCCACGGGGCGACGGCTTGCCCTCTCAAAACACGGCATTTCGCTCATCAAAACCCGGCTTTCGCCAAGCGCGTGCTGTTTGGTTGCTCCTGACGCGCAGCGGTTCGGTAGTCGCTGGGGGTGCGCCCTTCGATCGTCTTGAAGGCGCGGTTGAAGCTGGCGAGTGAGGCGAAGCCGCTGTCCAGCGCGACAGTGATGAGCTTGTCATCCCGATCTCGATCTCCCAGCAATCGACGTGCCTCCGCGACCCGGTAGTGGTTCAGGAAGGTACGGAAATGATCGTAGCCCAGCTCGTGATTGATGAGCGTCCGCACGGTGCGTTCCGGCGCACCTATCCTCTCTACAAAGGCAGCGAAGGTCAGTTCGGGATCGAGGAATACACGCTCGGTTTCCATCAGGCTGGACAGCCGGCGATGCAGCTCGCCGTCATGCCGGAGGTCGGGCTGTGGTGCTGGTTCCGCCAGCAGGGGCGGTTCCGCGATCACACCGAAGGTCAGCACGTCGGCACGCACGGTCAGCAGCCTGCCGGCAAGCCATAGACCGAAGGCGAGCGCCATCGCGTTCTGCGTCATGGCGAACGCGAGCGGACGCCATGCGAAGCCGAACAGCGCGTCGGCCGCCAAGTCGATGAACAGCATTCCGCCGAGCAGAACCGCGACCATGATCCGGGCGTCGTGACGTTGCTGGATCAGGTCGCCCTGACGTTCGGCCAGCAGGCGCCAGACCATATGGCCGACGATCGCGAAGCCGAAAGGGACCAGCAGCAACGACAGCCCTTTGCCCGCCAGTGCATCGCCGAGCAGTCCGCGATCCACCGCAGCGATGAAGACCCAGGCCAAACCGACGCCCAGCACGCCCCCTTTCAATCTGAACCGGCTATCGAAGCACGACAGGCAGAACCACCACAGGAAGACGACCGCGAAACCACTCACGGTATGAGCAATGGCACCGACGATACCGGCCGGGGCCAGCGTGGCGATCGGCGTGTTGCCGATGACGAAGCCGGCGAGGCAGAGCGCCAGGGGAGCAAACAGCGCCGCAGGCAGGCCAACCCGCCGACGCGCGCCGAACAGGAGCCATGCCAGCAGGGGGATTGTGCCGATAGCACCCGCCCGGATCGCGGCATCAAGTTGGCCGATATTCATG
>CAJYKO010000150.1 GCA_913775215.1 uncultured Devosia sp.
CCTGTCGAAGTCCTGCATCTTCGTTCGTCGGCATGAAGACAGGCGCATTGTCAGCGCCTGGCGTTCAGCCGAATATGGCCCCAAGAGGAGAAACCGAATGACCTATGTCGATGGATTCGTCGCCGCCGTGCCCAAGGCCAACAAGGAAAAGTATATCGCTCACGCCAAGGCGGCGGCCGTGCTCTTCAAGCAGTGGGGCGCAACGCGCGTCACCGAAAACTGGGGCGACGACGTTTCCAAAGGCGAACTCAACGATTTTTAGACCGCCGTCCACGCCAAAGATGACGAGGTGGTTGTATTCTCCTGGATCGAATACCCCGACAAGGCCACCCGCGATGCCGTTCAGCAAAAGATGATGAGCGACCCGGAAATGGGCGCCATGGAAATGCCGTTCGATGGGCGGCGCATGATCTATGCCGGTTTCGCCAACGTTCTCGACGCCTGACCCGAACTAGCGCGGCGCGCGCTTGGCAAGGATCCGCTGCAGTGTGCGCCGATGCATATTGAGCCGTCGCGCCGTCTCGGAGACATTGCGATCGCACAATTCATAAACGCGCTGGATGTGCTCCCAGCGCACCCGGTCGGCCGACATCGGATTTTCCGGAGGCTCGGGCTTGTCTTCGCCGGTCGCGAGAAGCGCATTGATGACATCGTCGGCGTCGGCAGGTTTGGAGAGATAATCCATCGCCCCGAGTTTCACGGCCGTGACAGCCGTCGCGATATTGCCATAACCAGTCAGAACAACGGCGCGCGCATCCGGGCGCTTCTGGTGTAACGCCGAAACCACGTCGAGCCCATTGCCATCTTCGAGCCGCAAGTCGACCACCGCAAATGCCGGCGGCTGTTCGTTGACCGCGGCGATGCCGTCGGCCACCGTGCTGGCAATGCGCACGGAAAAGCCGCGCCGGTCCATGGCCCGTTCGAGGCGGGAAAGAAAGGCCGTGTCGTCATCGACGAGCAAAAGGCTGGGATCGGCGGCCAACATGTCTTCGAGCGTGTCCATGACCATTTCCATAAGGGTTTGCTAGAGTTACGTCAAAACCCAAGGTTTGGATCGTCTCAGGCGGTTTGACGCGGCCATGTTACATGTACGCGCGCATGGCCGGTCGGCTTCTCATTGGCAAAGCTCAACTTGGCTCCTGTCCGCTCCAGCAGGGTTTTTGCAATGAAAATGCCAAGCCCAAGCCCCCCCGGCTGGTGAGAATCCGAACCATGCGGATCGCGCGGACGGCTGGTCAGGTAGGGTTCGCCGAGCCGCGCTATGAGCTCTGGCGCAAAGCCGGGGCCATCATCGGTGATTGTCACGCTGATGCTCGACTGATCCCAGGCCGTATCGATGCGCACCGTCTCCTTGGCAAAATCGCTGGCATTCTCGATTAAGTTGCCAAGGCCATAGAGCAGGCCCACCGATCTTGGAAATACCGGTGGCTCGCCGATGGCGCGCTCGGAATAAAAGAGGATCGCCTTGCCGCGCCCTTCATGTGGCCGCGAAACTTCGGCCAGAATATCCATCAGCGGCGCTTCGGCGAATGGATCAGCCGGATCGCTGCCAAGATTGCGCAGCTTTGAAAGAATGGCCCGGCACCGGGCCGCCTGCGAGATGATCAGTTCCACATCTTCGGCTAGCGCGCTGCCTTCCTCGGCTTCTGCCCGCATTTCCTTGGCCGCCAGCGCAATCGTCGAAAGCGGTGTGCCCAATTCGTGCGCTGCTGCGGCAGCAAGGCCATCAAGTGCCGTCAACTGCTCGCGATGCGACAGCGCCAGTTCCGTCGCTGCCAGAGCGTCAGCGATAAGGCGCGATTCATGCGCGACGCGGATCGTATAGGCCGCGATGAACGCAATGCCGCAGACGATCGAGACCCAGATGCCGATCACATAGATGCGGTTGAATTCGAGCACCTCGCCCGGCAGCCACGGAAGGGGCATGTGCATGATGGCAATCAACGATGCGACCATGGCTGCGAGGACCGAGATAAACAGCGTTTCGCGGGGCGGCAGCGTCGTCGCTGAAACCGAAACCGGCGCCAGGAGCAGTAGCGAAAAGGGATTAAGCAACCCACCGGTCAAAGCGAGCAGGCCGCCAAGCTGGCAAAGATCGAGGGCAAGCTGAATCGCCGCAAAGGTCGGCGAGAGTTCGCCCTTGCCGCCATAACGGAAATAGAGCCCGACATTAAGCGCTGCCGAGAGTGCGATCAGCAGAAGGCACTGCCAGAGTGGCAGCGGAAAGCCAAGTCCCATCTGCACGAACAAGACGCCGATCGTCTGCCCCGCAACAGCCAGCCAGCGCAAAAGCACGAGGGTCTGCAGGCGCAGCGGGCGCCAATGCGAGAGATCTTCGCTGGGCGAAACGGCAAATGTACTCATGTTGAACCGGAACGGCTATGCGCCGCATAGGAAGAGAAAAACGTCATTTCAAGCCTAGAAATCCCATAGGCACATTCTTGATCCTGACCCAGGGAGGGCCACGTTATGCGCATCGTGACTGGGAGAACGAAACGACATGAACACAGCAATCATCAAACCGCAATGGTCGCCACTGACCATCGCCCTCATGGTTATGGGCTTCATCATCTTCTGGCCTTTGGGCCTTATGGTGTTGGGCTACATCCTCTGGGGTGAAAAGTTCGGCGGCTCCGCCGAGAAGGCACAGACTTACTGGAACAAGGGATGCGGCTTTATGCGCTCGAACAAGAAGCACTTTTCCGGCTTTGGCCGTGACTATTCGACCTCGGGCAATGCTGCCTTCGACGACTATCGCGCCGACCAGCTTCGTCGCCTCGACGAAGAGCGCGCCCGGCTCGATGCCGAAGTCGATGCGTTCCAGGAATACATGGCGAACCTGCGCAAAGCCAAGGATCGTGAAGAGTTCGACCGCTTCATGAGCGAGCACCGTGGCAATCGCCAAGGCTATGGCGACAATACCCCGCCGACCAACACCTGGGACAACAATAACGGCTAAAGCCGATCCCATTCCCTTCCCAAAACCTCCAAGTGAACTGGCGCCCGCAAGGGCGCCATTTTTGTTCCGCTGGACAAAGGGCGGGGATAAGTTTGATCGGCACTGCCGGCAAACCGCACTAAACTGACCACAATTGATTCTGCGGTTCCATGTTCTCATTTCTCCGCCAAGCCCCGCAAACGCCCAAGTGCGTCACTGTCGATCTCGACGGCCGCTCGGTTGAGGTCGCGGTCAAACTCAGCAAGCGCGCCGCAAGCTTTCGTCTGTCGCTGCCGGCGGCGGGTCCAGTTCTGACGATTCCCGAACGTGCGCGCTGGGCCGATGCCGAAGCCTTTTTGCTCAAGCACCGCAACTGGCTCGCGGCGCGCCTTCCCCGCGCCGCCCGCCGGCAAACGTTGGAAGCCGGCGCAGAAGTGCCGGTGCGCGGCGTGCCGCACCTTGTCGTCGGCACGGGTCAGTCGCGCGGGCGGGTCGAGCGAGTGGAGCTGCTCGATCTGCCGGAACTGCATGTGCCCGGGCTTGTCGAGCATCAGCCGCGGCGGCTCTTTGATTGGCTCAAGGGCGAGGCTCTTGCCGATCTCACCGAACGCAGCGCCTTTCACGCCGCTCGCCTGGGCGTCACGGTCAAGGATATCAAACTGCGCAGCCAATCGAGCCGCTGGGGTTCCTGCTCCTCGACCGGCTCCATCAATTACAACTGGCGCCTGATCCTCGCGCCACCCTTCGTCCTCGACTATGTCGCGGCCCACGAAGTTGCGCATCTCGTCGAGATGAACCATTCCGATGCTTTTTGGGCCACTGTGGAGCGTACCCTGCCGGATATGGAGCGGGGCCGGGCGTGGCTAAAAGCACACGGTCGGGAATTGATGGCGTGGCAACCGCCGGGATCGGCAAGCTAAGTTCACATTTGCCGCCATCCTGCCGCAATTGAGCCCCAGCACCAAATGGACATGCAGCGTCTTGCCCTTCTCATCGCGATTCTTCTGGCCTTTTCCGCCACGGCGGGGATGACGACGGGCCATGCGCATCGCTATGTCTCGACCCCAATCGTGGTGCTCAATCACGTCGATGCGGGCAACCAGCCGATCCGGGTGACGGTGCATGTCCAAAGCGGCGAGATCGATCTCGGCCAGGGCATCATCATGCCCTGCGGCTCGCATCTTGCCATTGCCCCGGTTGTCCCTGTTCTCCCTGCCGTGCCGGAAAAAGAGCAAGCAGTGCTTGTCCTCGCCAAGGTTCTAACAACCTGGGAAGGCAGTACCTTTCTTCGCCCGCCTATAAAAATCCTCGCCTGAAACACGACGCTCGTTCTGCTCTGTTTTAGCGCCTCCGCGTGAGGCCGAGGATTCCTATGACTGATATCATTCTCAGCGCGACACCGTCGCGCCGCACCGTGCTGGCCGGGTTCGCCAGCCTTGCCGCGCTGGCGCTTACCGGCTGTTCAACGACCGGTTCGTCGCGCCCGGCCGTGGCGAAGGACGAGCCGCCGAAGCGGGTGGTGCCGCCCGAGGTGCTGGCCATGTATGGCCCGCTGCCAGACGAGGATTTTCCCATCCCCGCAGCGCCGATCCATCTGCTCGATCCGATCTATTGGCGGCAGGAGGTCGAGAACATGACCGGCGAGCCCGAGGGGGCCGTGGTGGTCGATACGGCAAACCGCTTCCTTTATTGGACCCTGCCAAACGGCCGCGCTATGCGCTATGGCGTCGGCATCGGCCGTGCCGGGTTCGAGTGGAATGGCCGCGCGCATATCGCTTACAAACGCAAATGGCCGAGATGGACGCCGCCGTCCGAAATGATCGACCGCCAGCCCGACCTCGAAAAATATCGTCACGGCCAACCGCCCGGGCTCGACAATGCGCTGGGGCCACGCGCGCTCTATATCCATCAAGGCAATAAGGACACGCTCTATCGCCTGCATGGCAATATGGACGTCAATTCGATCGGCAAAGCCGTGTCGTCAGGCTGCGTAAGGCTGCTTTATCAAGACGTCATCGATCTTTACGAACGCGTCCCAAATGGCGCGCCAATCGTGGTAATCGCCAGCGCGGAAGTTCCAGCTCTGACGATAGGCTGACCAAAAGAAAAATCCCGCGGGCTGAGGTCGCCCGCGGGAAGTCTCAAGAGTTGATCTCATGTATGGGCGGCAAACCCGCTCACGCGTCAGGGTGCTTGAAGACCAAAGCCGCATTGGTGCCGCCAAAACCAAAGCTGTTCGAAAGAACATAGCCAAGGTCCACATCGTCGCGGCGCTGGCGGAGGATAGGCATATCCTCAAAGGCTGGGTCGAGAACGTCGATATTGGCGCTTTCGGCGATGAAGCGGTTCTTCATCATCAGGATCGAATAGATCGATTCATGAACGCCCGTTGCGCCCTGGCTGTGGCCGGTGAGCGATTTGGTCGCCGATATCGGCGGGCACTTGTCCTCATTGCCGAAAACGGCGCGGAGCGCTTCGATTTCCTTGAGATCGCCGACCGGGGTCGAGGTGGCGTGCGGATTGATATAGTCGATCGGCGCCTTGATGTTCTTGAGCGCCATGCGCATGCAGCGCTCGGCGCCTTCACCCGAAGGCGCAACCATGTCGAGACCGTCCGAAGTCGCGCCATAGCCAACGACTTCGGCCCAGATTTTTGCGCCGCGCGCCTTGGCGTGCTCAAGCTCTTCGAGCACCAGCACACCGGCACCGCCCGAAATCACGAAACCATCGCGGGCCGCGTCATAGCAGCGCGAGGCCTTTTCGGGGGTGTCGTTATAGTTCGAGCTCATTGCGCCCATGGCATCGAAAAGATCGCTGAGCGTCCAATCGAGATCCTCATGGCCGCCGGCAAAAACGATATCCTGCTTGCCGAGCATGATCTGCTCCATGGCATTGCCGATGCAATGTTTGGAGGTCGCGCAGGCGGCGGTGATCGTATAGTTGACGCCCTTGATGGCAAAGGCGGTCGCCAGCGTTGCCGAGGCGGTCGAGCCCATGGCCTTGGGCACGGCGAGCGGCCCGATGCGCTTTGGCGACTTTTTCTCGCGCGTCACGTCGGCGGCTTCGACGATTGTGCGCGTCGAGGCGCCGCCCGAACCCATGACGATGCCGGTCATCGGATTGGAAATATCGGAGGCCTCAAGCCCTGCATCGGCGATAGCCTGCTGCATGGCAAGGTAATTCCAGGCTGCGCCCTTGCCCATGAAGCGGGTGACACGGCGATCGAGAATTTCAAAGGGATCGAGGCGCGGGTCGCCCTTGACCTGCGAGCGGAATCCCAGTTCGGCATAGTCTTCTGCGAAGACGATGCCGGGCTTGGCGGTGCGCAGGCTCGTCGTCACTTCGTCGAGCGAGTTGCCGATCGAAGAGATGATACCCATGCCGGTTACCACTACTCGTCTCATCTCGTCCTCGTTTCAGTCTTCATGCGGGTCGCCAGGGCAGGCAGATCACACATATATAGGTCGGCTCGCGTCTGTATTAAGGCCGGTTATGCCGACTTCTGCTCATGGAGCTGGCTGTCGGTAAAGAGACCAACGCGCAAGTCTTTGGCTTCGTAGATCAATTTGCCGTCAGCCTTGACCCAGCCATCGGCGATGCCGAGGGTCAGGCGCGAACGCATGACGCGCTTGATGTCGATTCCGTATTCGACGAGCTTGACGTCATTAGTGACCTGGCCGGTAAACTTGATCTCGCCACCAAGGGCGCGACCGCGGCCAGGCTGACCGATCCAGCCGAGGAAAAAGCCTGTCATCTGCCAGACGGCATCAAGGCCAAGGCAACCGGGCATGACCGGATCGCCAATGAAGTGGCACTGGAAGAACCAAAGATCCGGATTGACGTCGAGTTCGGCCGTCACAGAACCCTTGTTGAAGGCGCCGCCGGTCTCGTCGATATGGGTGATGCGGTTGAACATCAGCATAGGCGGTGCGGGCAGCCGGGCGTCCATCTGACCGGGCAATTCACCCCGGCCATGCGCCAGCAGCTCTTCATAACCAAATGCGTGTTGCCGGTCCGCCATATGCCCTTCCCCACATAACTCAAGCCTTGTCTCGTATAGGGGCGCGGAAGGGGGGTCAAGACAGCCCAAAGGCTGAACCCCAGTCTCTTGCGCCCCCGTGACTTGTTTCGCCCCCTTGCCACCCCTATAAGAAGGCAGAGCTTTTCTCTCTCCTACAAAAAGACGAGTAATACTGCCCAATGTCCGAGAGTGACCTTGCCGACCGGTCCCCGTCCCGCACGCCCTGCCTGACGGCCGTGCTGCGCATGGCTGGCCTCAGGCCCACCCGGCAACGCGTTGCCCTGGCCGAACTGCTGTTCGGCGGCCCGCATCGCCATGTCAGCGCCGAACAGCTCCATTCCGAGGCGAACATCGCCAATGTGAATGTGTCCCTCGCCACGATCTACAATACGCTGCATCAGTTCCACGAAGCGGGCCTATTGCGCGAAGTGGCGATCGATGCCTCGCGTTCCTATTTCGACACCGACACGTCGGACCATCACCACTTTTTTGTCGAAGACGAGCAGCGGATGATCGATATTCCGGCCTCTTCAGTTGAATTCAAGGCTCTGCCACAGCCGCCCAAGGGCATGGAAGTGGCTCACGTGGATGTCGTGATCCGCGTGCGCAGGGCGCCGAGCTGAGAAGCTTGCGCTGACACTGCACTTTTCCAGAACGCGATTGTCACCCCGGCTTCAAGCCGGGGCCCAGCTTGAGATCTGAGGATTGGTCCCGGCCTTCGCCGGGATGATATGTTGTGGGCGAGACAATAGTGCAGGCGTACGCCGCCCTCGTGACAAATTCGCGCCCATTGCCCATATTCTAGCTCCCAGCCAATAGCGACAAAGGTGGTCGATGCCCGAAAAGGTCAATCTCAATGCCTATTTCGAGCGAATAGGATTTGCCGGTTCCATCGCCCCAACTCTTCAAACTCTCGAACTGCTTCACGCCCTCCATCCGGCAACGATTCCGTTTGAAAACCTGAGCCCGCTGATGGGCGAGCAGGTCCTGCTCGACCAGCAAAGCCTTGAGCGCAAGATGCTCGGCGATCGGCGCGGCGGGTTCTGCTTCGAGCAGAATTTCCTCTTCATGCGCATGCTGGCCGATCTCGACTATGAGGTGCGGCCGCTGCTCGCGCGGGTCATTTGGACCGATGCCGAGGCCATTTCCGCGCCGCCGAGCCACATGGCGCTTCTCGTCGACATCAAGGGCCAGAACTATCTCGCCGATGTCGGCTTCGGCGGATTGTCGCTGACGACGCCACTGCGGCTGCGCGCCGATGTCGAGCAGCAAAGCCCGCACGAAACGTTCCGCCTGACGGGCGGTGCGCCGGAATGGACGCTCGAGGTCAAGATCGGTGGGGAATGGCGCGGCGTCTATGTCTTCACCACCGAGAAAGTCGACGAGGTGGACCTTTGGGACCTCAATCGCGACCTCTCAAGCAATCCCAATTCGCCCTTTACTCAGGAGCTCCGCGTGGCGTTGGCGCCAAACGGGCGGCGGCTCAAATTGCAAAATGACCGTCTGACGGTACAGCCCAGTGAGGGCGAAGCGGAAAAACGCAAGTTGACGACGCTCGAAGAGGTTCGCGCGGTGTTGAGCGAGGAGTTTGGTCTCAACGTGCCGGTGAGTGAAAAGCTCGATGCCAAGCTTCTGGCTTTCCTGCCGGAGCAGCCTGAGTCGGCACCCGAAGCCGAGGGCTGAGCCATGGCGCCGGTCGTGGTTCGCGCAGAGGCCGTGCACGAATTTGCCGACTTCGAGGCTTTTTACGATTGGCTTGCGGCCAATCATGAAACCGCGGACGAAGTCTGGATCCGGATCTTCAAGAAGAAGAGTGGCCGCGCGACCATAACGCCCGTGGAAGCGATCGATGCGGTGCTCTGCTGGGGCTGGATCGATGCGATCAAGAAAAGCTGGGACGAGATCAGCTTCGTGCAGCGCTACTGCCCCCGGCGCCCGAAATCGGTCTGGAGCCAGATCAATCGCGACAACGTTGCCCGGCTCAATGATAAAGGCCTGATGACCCCGCACGGCCTTCGCCATGTGGAGGCGGCCAAGGCAGACGGCCGCTGGGACGCTGCCTACAAGACGACGATGGACGCGCCGGCTGACCTGCTGGCAGCCATCGCCGCAGAGCCTGCGGCGCAGGCGCTCTATGAAAAACTCTCGGCGCAGAACCGCTTTGCCCTGACCTTCCGAGTCAACAGTCTCAAAACCGAGACCGGGCGGAAAAAGAAGATCGCGACCTTCGTCGAGATGCTGGCGCGCGGCGAAACCATCTATCCGCAGGGCTAGGCCGGAGCTAGATTCGCGCTCAGGAGGACACCAATGCCAAACGATATCGCTTTCCTGCGCGGCATCAATGTCGGCAAGCGGCAGATGAAAATGGCCGACCTCAAAGCCTGCCTGGAAGCGGCGGGTTTTGAGGCGGTGAAAACCATCCTCGCCAGCGGCAATGTGCGCTTCGCGCGCCGCGATACGCCGGAAAAGACCAAGGCGCTCCTGGAATCGATCATCGAAAAGCAGTTTGGCTTTCCAGTCGGCGTCGTGT
>CAJYKO010000151.1 GCA_913775215.1 uncultured Devosia sp.
AGAACGCCACGACGCGGCAGCGCCTATGATCAGGCAGAGGCGGCCTTCAAAAGCGCCACGACCAAGCCTGTTGAAGCGGCCAAGCCAAAATCCTCGGCTCCACCCGAAGGCAAGGAGTTGGTTTCTCTCCGGCTTGATCGTGCCGTGCTCGAACATTTTCAGGATGACGGTCCCGGCTGGCAGGAGCGGATCAACGAGGCATTGCGCAAGGCTGCCGGCCTCGACGAATAGTCGTTACGGCCAGACCAGCAGCTTGATGGCCATGGCCACAGACACCACCACGACCAGTGGCCGGATGAGCTTTGCGCCGAAGCGAATACCGGCCCTGGCGCCGACATAGCCGCCGATGATCTGTCCGCCCGCCATGACGATCGCTGCCTGCCAGACGACGTCGCCGCCGTGAATGAAGATGGCGAGCGCTGCAAGGTTCGAGACGAGGTTCAGGAGCTTGGTATTGCCCGCTGCCTTGGTAATGCCCAGCCCAAACAGCAGCACGAAGCCGATAGTGAAAAAAGAGCCCGTTCCGGGGCCGAAGACCCCGTCATAAAAGCCAATCGTAAGACCGAGAATCGGCACCCAGCGCGGGAAGGCGAGGCGCGACACACGGTCAGCGTCCGAAAGGCTCGGCGCGAAGAGGAAGTAGAGCGCCACGCCGATCAACGCGATCGGCACGGCGACGTTGAGCAGGGACGTATCGATCTGCTTGACCACCAGCGCCCCAATCATGCTGCCGGCAAAAGTCGCAGCGACGGAGGGCATTAGCGCGCGCACGGAAACAAAGCCGCGGCGCCAATAGGTCAGCACGGCAATGGTCGTGCCGATCGAGGACTGCATCTTGTTGGTTGCAAGCGCCGCAATCGGTGGCAGGCCGGCCGAGAGCAAAGCGGGCACGGTGATCATGCCCCCGCCCCCTGCCACGGCATCCACAAAGCCTGCGAGAGCGCCGACACAGGCGAGTGCAACCAGAATCAAAGGATCGAGCATTGTGGCCCCGGCAAATCGTGGCGCGTCTTAGCACCGGCTGATGGCGGGCAACAGGGCCTCAATCACCCCCGCCGCCACCATCTCCACCGCCACTATCGCCGCCACCAGAGTCTCCAGCATCGCCGCTGTGATCTGGGTTGCGATGGTCCGCTGAATATCCGGCATCGCCGGAACCACTCGTGTCACCAGAGGATTTCCGGCGCCGACGCCTATCGGCGCCCTGACCGAGCGTAATGATGGCAATGACGACGCAGGCGACGACGACGAAGGTTAGGACTACAGGTTCCAAAACGCCCTCCTCAGACCCAGTCTAAAGCGTGTCCGCTCCCAGCCGCTGCAACAGGCCATTGAGATAGGCCTTCTTGTCGACCGGCCAATCCGCCGTGCGCGAGACGATCAGATTGGCCTCGCTCTTGAGCATGACGCCATCATCGAGAACGCGCAGGCCGTTGGCAGCAAGGGTCGAACCGGTCGACGTAATGTCGACCACGATGTCGGCGACACCGGATGCCGGCGCGGCTTCCGTGGCGCCAAGGCTCTCGACGATGCGGTATTCCGCAATCCCGGCCTTGGCGAAATGCTGGCGGGTGATGGTGATATATTTGGTGGCGATACGCAGCCAGCGCTTGTGCCGGCTGCGGAAGTCGGATGCGACGTCGGCCAGATCATGGAGATGAGTGACATCGATCCAGGCATCGGGCACGGCGATGACGACATCGGCATGGCCAAATTCAAGCGCCCGCGCGAAATGCACCGAGGCTGGCCCGGTTTCGCTGGTCTCGTGGATCAGGTCGCGGCCGGTGACGCCGATATCGATATTGCCCCGGATCAGCTCGCGAGCAATTTCCGAAGCCGGGAAGAAACGCACCGTGACATCCGGCTCGCCATCCATGACGCCGAGATAGGATCGCGCGCCACCGGGGCGGGAGATGGAAAGGCCACGCTCGGCAAACCACTGGCGGGTCAGTTCTTCAAGGCGCCCCTTGGACGGAACAGCAAGGGTAATGTCGCTCATGCCGAGACCTCCGCTTCCAGCCTATCCACCCAAAGCGCGCAGCCCGAAGCTGCGATCGGCGCGGTGGCACCAAGCCGCTCCAGCAGCCGGTCATATTGGCCGCCCGAGGCGAGCACTTCGCCACTCCGACCGGTCATTTCAAAGACGACGCCGGTATAATAATCGAGACGCGGCGAGAACGCGGCGTCGAAGGTAATGCGGGCTTCTCCAAGCTTGTCGAGATGGCGGCGAATGGCCCGGATCGGTGCGCCAAGCATCAGCTTATGGTTTTCGGCCAGCGTCTCGACCTGGCGCAGCGCCGACAAAACATCGCCCGAGATAGAGAGATAATCGCGCAGCAGTTTCAGCGTTTCCGCCGGCACATGGGCCGCGTCGAGCGCCTGTTGCTCGAGATAGCGATCGGCGATTTCATCCGGCGTACGGCCTTCCGATAGGCTGAGGCCGGTCGACACCAGCCGCGCCGTGACATCATCGATCAGCACATCGCGCGATGGCTGTTCTTGCCGCTGTGCATCGGGCGCGGCCTCAAGCCGGCTCAGCAGCCGGTCCATGGCTTCGGGATGGCCGAAGCGATGGCGAATGCGCGGACGCCAGGCGGCAGGCATATCGGCCTGAACCAAAAGGGCCTCGAAGAGTCCTACCCCGCCAAGCTTGATCTTTGCAGGCAAACCGTAAATCGAGAGGGCCGCAC
>CAJYKO010000152.1 GCA_913775215.1 uncultured Devosia sp.
TCATCGACGCCTTCGACATCACCTTGGCAGAGGACATGGCGGTCGAAATCGATGTGACCAACGCCCATTTCTGGGACATCACTGCAATCGGCGCGCTCGAAAAGGTGGTGCAGCGTTATCGCGCGCACAATGTCGATATCGCTGTCGTTGGCCTGAACGAGGCCAGCGCCATATTGATCGACCAACTGGAGGCAACAGAGCGTGTGGCCTAGCATGGCAGGCCAGATTGGGGGCGGTTTTGGGGTGGGAAGCTGACAGTCAGCTAGGAGTTAGACAGCTGCAAGAGCGGACGCGTCGCATCCTGCTGTCGAACCAACTGCTTTCGGATCGCAACGGCATGCTCATCCACTTGTGCCACGTTGAATCGCATGCAATCCGTGGCGTTCTGTGAAACACCGAACGCATCGGCAAGCGGGGAGATACTGGCCTCGGCGCATGTTGTGGCCTAACTTCTAACGCGCATAAGCGGAGCCTAAGCCGATGCAATACTGGTTAGAAGTCACTCTCTTCTTCGTCATCTGCGCCCCGTTGCTTCTTATCGCATTCGAAATGAAGCGGCGGGGTATGGACCAGCTATCGGACCAGATCAAAACCGGCTTAGAGCGGCACAACCGGCTGCAGGCTTTGCATGAAGAGCGCAAAAAAGAGGAGAAGGAGGGCTCAGGGGATGTATAAAGAGGGCAAACCATCTGCGCGTCGCCCTTGAGATAAACCAAATCGCCCGATGGCCCGTAGCTATCTCATAGGCAATCATGAGATGGCCCGATGCATACCGATAAAGGTGAAGGCGCAAAACCGGCCGTTGAAGGCGTTGGTGTTGTCCGTGGTGGCGAGGCGTCTTTCCTCGCCCAAAGCTTAATCACTTGGCGAACGCCGCCTTTCAGGCGCATGCCTCATGGGCTCTAACGGCTGGAATGGGTCGATACCGGCCCCCTGCCCCACAGCCATTTTGGGGTGGTTTCCAGAAAGGCGACTTTTGGTCTCCAGAAACGAAAAAGCGGACATTGCGGCGCCATATAGCCAAGACGCTTGATTTTTTTCCCCCGATGGGTGACATAGCTCTCGTCGTCGGACCCGCAACGCGGGTGGCTTCTCCGGGCGCCCATCCCCCGGTCACCTACCAGATCGTTTGAACATCGATGCAACGGAACGCCTGAAGCGTTCGGCTGCCGGTCAGACTGTCCCGTTGGCGACGCCGCTCCCTCTTCGCCATAATAAAGTGTGACCGCATTTCGTAGGGCCCAACCGGGCAGTGCTGCCGTCTATTTCAGGACATCCGTTCATCTCGACTGCCGCTGACCTTGCGTCGCGGCTTCTGCCAGATGGACACTAAATGCAAGATTTACTTTTACGAATGCGCGCCGAGTGGTTCGGCAACGTTAGAGGCGACATCCTCGCCGGCCTTGTTGTGGCACTCGCACTTATCCCCGAAGCCATCGCCTTTTCTATCATTGCCGGTGTAGACCCAAAGGTTGGCCTTTATGCATCGTTCTCAATAGCCGTCCTCATCGCCTTTGTTGGTGGTCGTCCCGGCATGATTTCCGCAGCCACCGCCGCGACAGCCGTGCTGATGGTCACCCTGGTCAGGGATCACGGACTTGAATACCTGCTTGCTGCGACCGTGCTGGCAGGACTGCTGCAGATTGCAGCCGGCTTCCTCAAGCTGGGTTTCGTGATGCGCTTCGTGTCGAAGTCGGTGATGACCGGGTTCGTCAATGCCTTGGCCATCCTGATCTTCATGGCGCAGTTGCCGGAGCTCACCAATGTGACCTGGCTGACCTACGCCATGGTCGCCGGCGGTCTTACCATCATCTACCTCTTCCCCCGCATCACCAAGGCAATCCCATCGCCGCTGGTCTGCATCGTCGTTTTAACGGTGCTGTCGATGGTTCTGAATATGGATCTTCGCACTGTCGGGGACATGGGCGCGCTGCCCGACACACTGCCAGTATTCCTGATCCCTCAGATTCCGCTCAACCTTGATACCCTTTTGATCATCCTGCCCTACTCGGCGGCAGTGGCCGTAGTCGGGCTTCTGGAATCGCTGATGACGGCGCAGATCGTCGACGAACTCACCGACACCAAGAGCAACCGCAACCAGGAATGCGTCGGCCAGGGCATCGTTAACACGGTTACCGGATTTATCGGTGGCATGGCCGGATGTGCCATGATCGGTCAGTCGATCATCAACGTGAAGTCGGGCGGTCGTGGGCGGCTCTCAACCTTCGCCGCCGGTGTGTGGCTGCTGTTTATGATCCTCGTGCTCGGCAACCTCGTCAGCCAGATACCGATGGCTGCCTTGGTAGCGATCATGATCATGGTCTCGATCGGCACCTTCTCCTGGAGCTCGGTCAAGACGCTCGTTACCCACCCGCGCAGTTCATCGCTAGTGATGCTCGCGACCGTGGTTACCGTGGTCTACACCCACAACCTGGCGATCGGCGTTCTGGTCGGTGTCCTGCTCTCCGCTGTGTTCTTTGCTTGGAAGATTTCCCAGATCTTCCGCATTACATCGAGCCTTTCCGCAGATGGCCGCGAGCGCACCTATACGGTCGAGGGCCAGGTCTTCTTTGCCTCTGCTGAGGATTTCTCGAACGCCTTCGATTTCAAGGAAGCGCTTGAGAAGGTCACCATCGATGTCACGCACGCCCACATCTGGGACATTTCCAGCGTGCAGGCGCTCGACATGGTCATCCTCAAGTTCCGTCGCGAAGGCGCCGAGGTGAACCTCGTCGGCATGAACCAAGCCAGCGAGACCATCGTCGACCGGCTTGCCATCCATGACAAGCCAGGGACGCTTGAACGCCTTATGGGCCATTAGGAGGAGAACCTGAGATGACTAAACTTATCGCTTTGATCGATGGCTCGGCCTATGCGCAGAGCGTTCTCGATCATGCTGCCTGGGCCGCCAACAGGACGGCTGCCAGTGTTGATGTGGTTCATGTGATAGGTCGCCGGGACCTTTCCAGCACCCCATTCGACCTTTCCGGTAGCCTGGAATTGGGAGCCAGATCCACCCTCCTCAACGAATTGGCAGAGCACGATGCCCAGCGAGCCAAGCTGGCGCAGCAGATCTGGAGCGGGTCGTGCGAACCAGCACGAAGCCTATACTGGTTGCGTCACGAGCATTTCAGCCGGTCAATCGCTTCCTTGTCGCCTTCGATGGCGGCCCTAGCGTGATGAAGGCCATCAATCACATTGCCACTGGGAAGCTGTTTGCAGGCCTTCAAGGTCATCTCGTGACCGCGGGTCGCGACACGCCAGAAGCGCGAGGCAAGCTCGAAGCCGCTGCCAATGTGCTGCGGAGCGCTGGATACGCAATC
>CAJYKO010000153.1 GCA_913775215.1 uncultured Devosia sp.
CGATCTGGTCGTCGCCCATGTCATGGGCAATGACGCCGCCATCGGCTTTGCCGCGAGCCAGGGCAATTTCGAGCTCAACGTCTTCAAGCCCGTCATCGCCTATAATGTCTTGCAGTCCGTCCGCCTCCTTGCCGATGCGGCCAAGAGCTTTAACGACAATTGCGCGGTCGGCATCGAGCCCGACCGCAAGCGCATCAAACAGCTTGTGGATCAGTCGCTCATGCTCGTGACCGCGCTCAACCGCAAGATCGGCTATGACAACGCGGCAAAAATCGCCAAAACCGCGCACAAGAACGGCTCGACCCTGCGCGAAACGGCGATCGAGCTCGGCCTTCTCACCGGCGAAGAATTCGACGCCGAAGTAAAGCCCGAGCAGATGGTCGGCCCACTGACGATCAAGAAGTAAACCGCATTCATCGACCCGAAAATGCCGCCTTACCGGCGGCATTTTGCTATCCGATTGGTCCTCGTGCGCCCGGGCTAGGACCTAGCCGCGTACCGCTGCCTCGATCGCGGCCACATCGATCTTTTTCATTCCCATCATCGCTTCGAAGGCCCGCTTTGCACCCGGCCCGCCGGCCTTCATGGCCTCCGAAAGCGCCCGCGGTGTGATCTGCCAGGAGATCCCCCACTTGTCCCGGCACCAGCCGCACATGCTCTCCTCGCCACCATTGCCAACGATGGCGTTCCAGTAGCGGTCCGTTTCCTCCTGGCTGTCCGTCGCGATCTGGAACGAAAAGGCCTCCGAGTGCTTGAAGGCCGGCCCGCCATTGAGCGCAATACAGGCAATACTCATGAGATCGAATTCGACGGTCAGCACAGCGCCCTGCGCAGTGGATGGATTATCGCTCGGCGCCCGATGCACCGATTTGACGACGGTGTTGGGGAAGGTTTCGGCATAAAACTGCGTGGCGGCCTCCGCCTCGGTATCGAACCAGATGCACACACTATTCTTGGCAATCGTCATGTCTGTCTCCTCTAGATCCGGTCTGACACGACCGGATTATCCACCCGACGTCTGAGCGCGAGCCGTCTCGACAGCGAAAAGCACTTTTAAGCCAAAAGCTGTTGCGATCAGCGCGCGCGCCACTCTTTTGCACTCGCCGCATAAACGGGCCCCCTGGCCCGGTTGAGATTACCCAGCGGACGAAAAGCGTCGGGCGCCGTCCATGGATTGAAGGCAATGGCATCGATGGCTGTCCTGGTCGCCTTTTCGTCATGGCCATCCTGCCGCGGCGGCAGATGCAGTCGGCCGATCGGAACAAAGGGGGCATGCTCCTCGAGCCACTCGACCGCACCATCCTCGATGGGCGTGCGGATAGGATCGAGATAGGGTTGAACAGCAAATGTGAAGGTCACGCCTTCCGTCTTCAGACGGTCCGAAAACTCTTGCGACAAGTCGTTTGAGTCGGTGGAGGCATTTGCCTCAGCGTCTGGGATGAAGCTGTAGCGGACAGGTCCCGCATCCCCCCAGAGAACGGCGCCGCGGCTCCAGAATCGTTCATATGCAAGACTGGCGATTGTCCTGCTCCCGAAGCGAACATTGCGAACGATCCGCGCTGTCTCGG
This sequence comes from uncultured Devosia sp., assembly GCA_913775215.1. Taxonomy (GTDB): domain Bacteria; phylum Pseudomonadota; class Alphaproteobacteria; order Rhizobiales; family Devosiaceae; genus Devosia. The sequence continues at coordinate 1,569 of CAJYKO010000153.1, forward strand.
CTAGTCCAAAATTGAGCAGGAACCTGGGCAAGATAAGAGCCTTGGGCCCATTGGCAATTTCGGCAACTTTCACGAACTGCACGGCGTCCCGTGCGTGAGATACCGGAAAATTGGTCGCCAGCAGACTATGTTCAACGCCTTCCGCAGTCTCGAGGCGAACGGCAATCCCGCGCATGTCGGGCACCGCATCTGCCTGATGGAGGGAAGAGGCGTTCGAGAAACGCACCTTGGCACTCAGTCTCGCGCCACGCTGAATGTGCCGCTGCATGAACCGCTCTGGCGCATTCTCGTCGATCGCGAGAACGGCGTCGAGGCTTCCAGCCAGAAACTTGGCATGAAGCGTCCGCTGGCCGACCCGGCCGGAGCGGACTGCATTGCGTCGCTGGATAGCAACCATCGAGCGTGCGAGCGCATCGAACAGTTTGGCCTCTTCCTGCGGCGAACCACCCGCAAACGTTTCTTCCCAGATCGATGCGGATTTATTCTGCATGTCGTAGCTGTCTCTTGTGATAGACCAGTTCAGTCACCTGCCCACGCACGATGGCTTTAATCATTGCATAGCGCAATTTTTGCTTGATGGGGAACCGCTTGGCCGTGGTCTGTGTTGCGGATACACCCGTAACTTGTGTTAATTTCTGCGTATCGGATCTCGAACTTTGACCGAAAGAGAGAAGGCGCCCGGTTTGGCGCCACATATCAGCGCTCTTCGTCAATCCGGATTGCTCAACGCAGCCGGCGACGATCATTTTGAAAAACACATCCAGTTGGTCCGCGAGGCGCTCGGGGTACCTGTGGCCATCGTCTCGCTGCTCGAAGAAGATCGCCAGGTTTTTGCTGCCCATGCCGGCCTGCCGCCTGTCTGGGCCGAAAAGGGCGAAACCCCGCTCACGCATTCCTTCTGCCAATATGTCGTGCGCGAAGAGGCCAATCTGTCGGTCGCAGATGCGCGTCTTCATCCCGTTCTCAAGGACAATCTCGCTATAAGCGACCTCGGCGTCATCGCCTATCTCGGCACGCCTTTGCGCCTGCCAAGCGGCGAAGTCGTCGGTGCCCTTGCCGCTATCGATGTCGAAGCGCGCCAATGGAGCGAGAAAGACCGCGTCCTGCTTGAATCCATCGCCGAAGTCGTCAGCGACAAAATCCGAGCCTATATCTCCGATCTCAATTGGGAAAACATGTTCGCCCAATTGCATGAAGGCATGATCATGGGCGAGGTCCTCCGCGACGCGACGGGAAAAGTTCATGACTGGCGCCATCTTGAAATCAACGCCGCCTGCGCCCGGCTCCTTGGTATCGATCGTCGCAAGATAGCCGGCCGCACCCTGCGCGATCTCTTCCCCTCGATCGAGCAGGAATGGCTCGATGAGGTTGCGACCGTCGTCGACACCGGCCAGCCGGCGCGCTTCCTGCGCCAGTTCAGCGGTTTCGATCGCTGGTATGAAGGTTCCTGTCAGTCTACCGGCCCCGACACCTTCGTCATGCTCTTCATGGATGTGACGGCTCGCATCAAGGCCGAGCAAGAACTGCGCGCCAGCCAGGATTTCACCGCTCTGCGCCAGGCCGCGCTCATCGAGATCGGTGATCGCACCCGCGCCACTGTCGACATCGACCTGATCCTTTCAAGCACCGCAGAAGTGCTGGGTCGTGCGCTTGATGCAACGCGTGCCGGCTATGGCCAGGTCGATCCCTTTGCCGAAACAGTCGAAGTCGGCAAGGACTGGACCTCTGGCACAGCCGCCTCCATGGCCGGCACCCATCATTTTCGCGACTATGGGTCCTTCATCGAGGATTTGAAGCGCGGCGAAGATCTCATCATTTTCGATGTCGCAAGCGATCCGCGTACCCGCGATCGGCAGGCCCTGCTCCTTGCCCACGATATTCGCATGCTCGTCAATATACCGATTATGGACGGTGGCATTATGACCGGCCTCATGCTGGTTCATTTCAATAAGACCCGGCCTTTCGGCAAGGTCGAAGCCGATTTCGTCCGTGCTGTCGCTGATCGAACGCAGGCTGCACTCAAGCAGGCTAAAGCGGTGGCCGCCGAAAAGCTGCGCGAAGGCGAGATCAGCCATCGGCTCAAGAATTCCATGGCCATGGTCCAGGCCATTGCCATGCAGACGCTCAAGGGTGCCGATATCGAGGACCGTCGGGCCGCCTTCACCGCGCGCCTTTCCGCCCTTGCCAATGCCCACGAGCTTCTGCTCAAGCGCACCTGGCACAGTGCGCCCCTGGGTGAGACCATCCGCTCTGCACTCGTGCCGCATGGCGAGGCGCACCGCTTCCATATTTCGGGCCCCGATCTCGATCTTAGCCCCAAACAGTCCCTCTCCATGTCGCTTGCGGTCCATGAGCTGGCGACCAATGCCATCAAATATGGTGCCCTGCGTGAAAACGAGGGCACTATCACCATCGGTTGGAGCCAATTCTGGTCTGATACGGGCCAGCCCATGTTCGCTTGGACCTGGCAGGAAATCGGCGGCCCCCTCATCACCGCGCCGCAGCGCTCCGGCTTTGGTTCGCGCCTGATTTCACGCGTACTGCCCTCCGACTTTGCCGGCGAGGTCAGTATTGATTATCCGCCGACCGGGCTCGTCTGCAGGCTCACCTGCCCCGCTTGGGACACGGCCAACATCCCCGCGCGCCCGGCTGACCTGGCCGAGGTCTCGGCCTGATGTCGAGACCAGTCAAAGTTCTCGTCGTCGAAGACGAGCCGCTCTTGCGCATGGGGATTGTCGATCACTTGGAAGACGAAGGCTTCGCCGTCCTTGAAGCCGGCAACGCTCACCACGCCATCGCCCTCCTCGAACGGAGCCCTGATATCGAGGTTGTCTTTACCGATGTCGACATGCCCGGCGGCATGGGCGGCATCGAACTTGCCGCCCTCGTCCGACAGCGCTGGCCCGAAATCAAGCTTGCCGTCACCTCGGGCTTTCGGCTGGTGGAGATTGACGAATTACCCCAGGGCAGCCTCTTCTTCCCAAAACCCTATGATCCCCCCGCGATCGCGACAGCGCTTCGGGAACTGGCCGCGACATCCTGAGTTCTGCCGGAAACGTCCTGCCTTCCGCCTTTGCCAAAGCTCTGGCATGCTCACGCGGCCAATCGGAGATCCGCCATGACGGAAACCGTCGTCCTGCCCACCCACACCGTGACCAGAAGCCGCCGCAATGGCTTCATCGTGCCGCTGCTGGTTATCCCTTTCCTCGTCTACAACCTCGTCGTCTTTCTGTTTTTCGGTGGCAATCCGATCAATTGGGGCGCGGGTCTCTTCTCAATTCCCATGCCCTCGGGCATGCCTTGGGCCGTAGCGGCGGGCGATCTTCTTCTCGTCATGGGCGTCATCATGCTCTTTTTCGAAGTGCTGAAATCCACCCAGACGGCGCGCAATTCGATCATCGAGCACATGCTCTCGATGTTCCTCTTCGTCATTTTCCTCGTCGAATTCCTACTCGTCGGCGCCGCTGCCAGCTCGGTTTTCTTCCTTTTGATGGTCATGAGCCTGATCGACGTCGTCGCCGGCTTCACCGTCTCCATCACCAGCGCCAGCCGCGACGTCTCGATGAGCTGATCTCTGGTGCTGCCGGATGTCACCCCAGGCAAGGCCGAGGCCCATCCTGAGATGGACTGGCCCCAAAAACAAAAAATCCCCGCCTCATCAGCGGGGATTACTTTTGGGGAGTAGCGTATTGCTCAGGCGACGACCGTTTTCCGATAGCCCTCGGGCATCCGGCGCACTGCGATGGCCGCGCCTTGCGCATAGGCCCCGACGGCGCGATCGACACTCGCCCGGCGCCGTTCACGCTGCGGCGGCAGCCGGTCCCGCGCCGCAATCAACTGGCTGATGAATTCCACCGTCGGCGCACCGCTGAGGAGCGAAGGACGTGCCGGCGATGGCATGACCCGCATCGGCAATTGTGATCGGTCTGTCTCAGTCTCGGTCATCTGGAACCCTCGCCTGTCTCATTACGAGCCGGCTGTCCCATTTTGAGACGGGACAACACTGCTATGCCCCTGTAGGAGCAACGGGCGTGCCAGATGTTAACGGAATGTTAACCGATTACGATCCCAAAATGCCGTCAGGCGTCAAAAATTATCCTTGCCCTTGCGGATGGCCGCGAACACTTCAGCCGGGTCTTTACCCTCAAGACCATAGTGCGCCGCAAGCTCCGGCGCATCGGCACGGAGGAAGGGATTGGCGCGTTTATCCTCGCCCAATTCGAACGGAATCGTCGGCTTTCCGCCATTACGCAGCGAGTTCACCACATCGGCTCGCTGCTGCAGCGCCCGGTTATTGGGATCGATGCTGAGCGCAAACTTGGCGTTGGATTGGGTATATTCGTGCCCGCAATAAACCAGCGTATCGTCCGGAAGTTCGCGCAGGCGCTTGACCCCTTCCCACATCGGCCCGGGCGTCCCTTCGAACATCCGTCCAACCCCGAGCGAGAATAGCGCATCGGCGGAAAAGAGATGTTTTCCAAAGGGTTCGAAGTAAACGATGTGTCCCAGCGTATGGCCCGGCGTCGCCATAATCTTGAACGAAGTTTCGCCGAGCGTCACGGTATCGCCATCACCCACCAGCTCATCGAGCCCATCGATCTTGTCGGCTTCGGCCCGCGGCCCGACCACACGGCAACCAAACGCCGCCTTGAGTTCGGCAATCGCCTCGACGTGGTCGATGTGATGGTGCGTGATAAAAATATCTGTCAACGTCCAGCCGGTGCGCTCGAGCGCATCGCGGATCGCATTGGCTTCCGGCGCATCGAGCGCTGCGGTCTTGCCGGTCGCCTCGTCATGCAGCAAATAACCGAAATTATCGGTCCTGGCGGAAAAAACATCGACGACCAAAGCCATTTAGCGGCTCCTTGCATTTTTAAAAATTCGGTTCAGATACCAAAGCTAGGGTGCTCGAGGGCCGAACACAACCGCCGCATTGGACAAGTCCACGCCCCAATGGCTAAAGTCGACCCATGACCAGCGATGTCACCCGCCTGATCTCCTATTACAAATCTCCCCTCGGACGCATTTCTCGCGCCTTGATCCGAGAGCAAATCATTGCTCTATCAGGCAATTTGTCCGGTAAACGCGTTCTCGGTCTCGGTTTTGCTACGCCCTATCTTAGATTTGCGCTTGAGCCCGCCGAACGTGTTATCGCCCTCATGCCGGCCCGCCAGGGCGCCTCGGCTTGGCCGCGCGAAGGTCCGTCGCGCACGGTCCTCACCGATCCCCTCGAAATGCCGCTGACCGATGCCGCCATCGACCTCACCATCGCCGTCCATGCCCTCGAACATGTTGCCG
>CAJYKO010000154.1 GCA_913775215.1 uncultured Devosia sp.
GATGCAAAGGATGACGATGTCATCGGGGCTTTCGTAGCGCGCCAGCAAATTGGCCAGCGGCCTGTCGGCACCATCGGGCCAGAAGGCATCGGTGTTCATGACGAAGAAGGGATCGGACACCAGCATGGGCAGGGCACGCTTGACGCCGCCGCCTGTACCCAGAAGCTCGTCCTCGCGGCTGATTTTGATGAGGCCACCAAAATGGGCGAGGATCTGATCAGCGCGATAGTGGGCATTGGCCACGAAACGCTTCACGCCTTCGGCCTGGACATTGCGCATGATGCGCTCGATCAGCGGCACGCCGGCAACCGGAACGAGAGGCTTTGGGATCGTATCGGTCAGCGGACGCAGGCGCGTGCCGAGGCCCGCGGCCAGGAGCATGCAATCGGGGAATCGGTCTTGTTTCTCCATGCCGGGATAGAACCGGCGGAGGGGGTGGTTGTCTAGGGGTGGGTGAGAAGGTCACCCACCTACCCCCCTGCCAAGGGGAGGGCCAGATTGAGTTTGGCTAGGCGGAGCGCTCCTAGAACTCCGACCAGTCTTCCAACTTAGGCGCAGCATTGCCGGCGGGGCGGCGGAGATAGGTGCTGGCGACGGATTTGAGCTTGTCCTGCATGCCCTTGATGCCGCGCGCGGGCGCGGGTTCCGTCGAACGGGCTGGAGTGGCCGAGACGGTGAACTGCTCAACGATGCGGTCAAGTTGGCTCGCCTGACCTTCGGTTTGCTCGATGGCGGCATTTGTTTCTTCGACAAGCGCAGCATTGTGCTGGGTCATTTCGTCCATCTGACGGACGGCAATGGTGACCTCTTCGATGGCCGAGGCCTGGCTTCGGCTGCCGCGCGCAATGGCTTCGAGATCGGCGGTGTTCTCGCGTATGGCGTCGAGCATGCCCGAAAGTTTGCCGGCGGCGTCTGAGACGAGCTGGGTGCCGCCCTTCACCTCGGTGGCGGACTGTTCGATCAACACCTTCACATCGGCCGAGGCGCTGGCAGCTGACTGGGCGAGACGACGCACTTCAACGGCAACCACGGCAAAGCCCTTGCCGGCTTCGCCGGCACGCGCCGCTTCCACCGAGGCATTGAGCGCCAAAAGATTGGTCTGGAAGGCGATGTCGTCGATCATGCCGATAATATTGGAGATTTTCGACGAGGACTGGGTAATGCGGCCCATGGCCTCGTTGGCGCGGGACATGACCTCGCCGCCCTCTTCGGCGGACCGGGAAACGGCATGGGCCTTTTTGCTCGCGGCTTCCGCCATGGCGGCATTGTCGAGCACTGTCGAAGCCAATTGCTCCATGGTCGCCGAGGTTTCTTCAATGGTCGCGGCCTGGCGGGTCGTACGCTCGGACAGATCGTTCGCACCCGAAAGAATTTCGCCCGTCGCGCGCTTGAGCGTGCCCGACGTTGAGCGCAGCTGGCCGACGATGTCGCCGAGACGTTCGGCAACCGCATTGGTGTCGGTCTTGAGGCGGGCAAAGGCGCCCTGATAGTCGCCATTGACGCGGTGGGTCAGGTCGGTATCGGCAAGGGCCGAGAGCACCGAGCCGGTTTCCGAGAGGCCGCGATCGACGGTTTCGACAAGGCGATTGACAGAGTGGGCCAGCGCATTGAGTTCGGCATCGGGGAAGCGGGCTTCGACGCGCTGGGTGAAATCGCCTGCGATTGCCGCATCGACGACGTCGCCGAAGGCGCGCTGCAGCGTGACCATCATCTCGGCGCGCTCGGCCTGATTGCGGATCGCCTGGGCGGCTTCGGCTTCAGTGAGCTGGGTGACCTTGCGGCCATTTTCGCGGAACACTTCGACGGCACGCGCCATGGCGCCGAGCTCGTCATTGCGCAGGCCGAAGGGCACTTCGGTGTCGAACTTGCCGCTCGCTACAGTTTCCATCGTGCCGGTAAGGCGCGTTATGGGTCGGGTGATCGAGCGCGAGAACAGGAGGCTAAGGACAGCAACCACAGCGAGCAGGCCAGCGCCGATGGCGAGCATCATGTTGCGCATCTGGGCGACTGGGGCGAGGACTTCATCGCGGGCCATGACGGCAATGGCTGCCCAAGTACCGCCCTTGGTGACGATGGGCGCGGCGGCGACCAGCATGGGGGTGGCGCGGTATTCGCTGGATTCGCCGATGGGGTGCTGGCCGGAAATAGCGGCGTCGAGCACGGGGCCGGTGAAGCTTGCGGTCAGAGCGTCGTTGTCGGGTGTGAAGATGGAATCGGAGCGCAGCTTGCCATCGGCGCCAACGATGATGACCTCGCCGGTGTCGCCAAGGCCGGTGCGATCACCGACCACGCCATCGATCAGCTGCGACGGCAGCTGAAAGGCAACGACCCCGATCTTGCGGCCTTGGGCATTGAAGACGGGCTTGGCAAAGAAGCTCGCGGGCTTGCCGGCAGATGGCGCATATGCTTCGTAATCAGACACCGCGATATCGGTGTCGTTATCGATGGCGAGGGCCTGCTGGTAGACGCGGCCGAGGCCGGTCGTGGCGAGCGGGTTGCCTTCGGCCAGGGTCGTGCCAAATTCCTGGTTCTTGTCGAAAGAGTAGACGACGAACCCCTTCAAATCCATCAGGTACAGGTCGGCATAGCCGCGCGCGGCGACACGGTTGCGGAAGGCCGGGTGAAAGCGGGTATTGGTGACGTCATAGGCGCCGGTGGTGCCAAGCGTATCGAGCGCCGAAAGATTTTCCTTGTTGGGATTGTCATCGACGTAAAGCTTGCGGACTTCGGCAGTCGGATCAACCTTGAACTG
>CAJYKO010000155.1 GCA_913775215.1 uncultured Devosia sp.
GTGGACCGGCTGGAAGGAGATTTCCCCTCCGAAATCGAGCCGCTCGTCGATGAGGTCAATGGGCTTCTCTCCGAGCGCGAGGCGCTGGCACAGCGAGGGCGGCGTCGGGCTTCGGATCTCGCCCATGGCCTCAAGACACCCCTTGCCGCGCTACACGGCATTGCCATGCGCCTACGTGACCGCGGCGAAGAGGCGGAGGCGATTTCACTCGATGAACTGGCCCTCGAAATGTCGAGCCGGGTGGACTACCAGATGCGCCTCGCGTCGCTTCGAACGCGCTCGGGTGAACATCGGGAAAGCAGCTCCCTTAACACGGCCATCCTGCGCACCGTGACCGTGCTGAGAAAGACCGAGCGGGGTGAGCGACTGCATTGGCTGGCCGAGCTCGGCGATGACATGCATGTCGACATCCACCGGCAAGACCTGTTGGAACTGGTGGGTGTGACCTTGGAGAATGCCGCCAAATGGGCCAATAGTTCGGTGGTGGTACAGGTTTTGCGGCAGGCGGAAATGGCCGTGCTCAAGATCACCGATGATGGACCCGGTATTCCGGCGAAGAAAATCGAGAAGCTTGGCCGTCGCGGTGCACGCCTGGATGAAGCGGTTCCGGGCACGGGGCTGGGCCTCGCCATCGCGACCGAAATTCTGGAGCTCAATGGCGGCGCCATAGCCTATCAGCAAGGTCGGCGTGGCGGCCTCACCGTGGAAATGCGTCTACCTCTCGCCCGGCGCTGAGTTCGGATGGCTCGTCGGCAAAGATGGGCACCTCCTCCCCCACCGAAATGCTGAGATAAATTCCGACAACAAGGGCGGCGACAACCGAGCCGGCCATAGCAAGAAGTATGAGCATGATGAACCCCTATATTCTACATGATAAGGTCGAATTGCGGCATGCAGTTCCAAATGGATAAAGTATTTTTCATTACAAGAAGGTTACATAGCGTGTAATACCTCTGTAACCACAGAAATACGCGATCACATATTGGAACAAACTAAGCAATTCTGGATTTCTATCCACATCTCTAGCTTTTGAGTGAGGATAGAATGAAGAAGATCATTTTTAGCGCTATTGCCGTTGCTCTGCTTGGCATGCCTGCCATTGCACAGGCCCAGATCATCAAGGGCGATGCTGACGCCAATGCCAATGCCGCAGTTGGGGGCGCAGCTGGCGGCGTTACCGGTGCTGTTGTCGGCGGCCTCGTATTCGGCCCGCTCGGTGCCGCCATCGGCGGCTTCACTGGCGCAACGATTGGCGCTGTCGGAGGGGTCGAGGCGTCCTCAGTGGACTATGTGCGTCTCAATCCCACTGATCCCGTGGTGATCGATGGGGATATCCAGGTCGGCTACGTCGTCCCCGCCGAAGTGGAGCTTCACGTCATCGAAGGTGATAGCGCCCACGGCTATTTCTACACCAATGACCGCGCCTACTTCGTCAATATGACCGATCGAACCGTCGTCTATTCCCCCGGCACGGTCGTGGCCGTCGAAGCTAAGTAGTCCCACACGGCGGCCACCTTCGGATGGCCGCCTTTTTTCATGGCCCTAACTCATGAGGACGATCATGTTGAGATCGCGTCTTCTTGCCGGCGTTGCGCTGGCTGTCCTGAGCCTTCCCGTCGCCGCCCTCTCGCCAGGCATTCCCTTCTCGGCCACGGCGGCGCAAGCCCAGTCGGCCAGCGTGAGCTTCCAGCTGTTTTTCGATCAATTGCAACCGCATGGTGTCTGGGTGCGCCACGCCCGCTACCAATATGTCTTCTGCCCCGCTGGCGTCGATGCCAGCTGGCGTCCTTACACCGAAGGACGCTGGCTCTATGTCGAAGGCCGCGGCTGGTATTTTGCCTCCGATGAGCCCTTTGCCTGGGCCACCTATCACTATGGCCGCTGGTTCCCGGATCGCGACCTTGGTTGGTGCTGGGTTCCGGGCACCAAATGGGCGCCGGCCTGGGTGAGCTGGCGTCGCAGCGACAACATCGTCGGCTGGGCGCCGCTGCCGCCGGAAGAAGATGGCTATGCTGTCAGTGTCGTCGTGCGCGAGCGCGATCTGCCGGAGGGCTATTGGGTCTTCGTTCCCACCGAGCGCTTCATCGAGCCCGACCTCGCCGTCAGCATCATCATCGGCAGCGATCAGCCCGATTATTACGCCCAGACCCAGTTTCTGGGGCCGGTCGTGGTTGAGGGTGACGTTGTCGTCAACAATGTCATCGACGTCACCTATATCGAGCAGACTATCAACCAGCAGGTGATCGTCTATCAGCCGCAGGAAGCCACAAGTCCGGCGGAACAGTCGGTTGCAGTCGAAGCCCAGACCATCGCCGTCTTCGATCAGGATGTCGCGGCCACCGAGACCGAAGCCGCCCCTCCCGAGGCTGTCGAAGAGACCGAAGCCCCCGAGGCGATCGAAGCAGCCGGCGGCACGGCTGGTGCGACTGCCGAGATCGCGGCAGAAGGCGAGGCCGACCTCGAAGCTCAGCCGGCAGCGCCCGACGAGGAACAGCCGGCAATGCCGGCCGAAGGCGACACCGAAGCTGAGCCGGCTGCTCCCGATGCAGCGGCCCAGTCAGACGAACCGGCTCCGGCAGATGCCGAGCAACCTGCCGCGACGCAAGAGCAGCCCGCCGCCGATGAGCCACCTTGCCCGCCCGAATCCATGGTCGATGGCCAATGTCCAGTGACCGACGAACAGGAGCCGGCCGAACAATCCGTGGCACCTACAGAAGAGCCTGCGGCTCCGATGCCGGAAGAGACGGCCCCGCCGGCCGCGACAACGGAGCAGCCGGCGGCACCTGAGGCGGCACCCGCCTAACAGCGGGC
>CAJYKO010000156.1 GCA_913775215.1 uncultured Devosia sp.
GTGGAGTGCCTTCACCAACGGCGACGAGCTTGGCGAGACGGTTCTGGGCGACCGGATTGCCGCCTTCGGCCGCGCGCTCATACCAGAGGACGGCGCCCTCGACATCCTTGGCGATGCCGCGGCCAAGATAAAGGATGGTGGCGTAGTCGACCTGTGCGGCGGTGAGATTTTGTTCTGCTGCAAGGCCGATATAGCGCGCGCCCTCTGCCTCATTGGGGGCGACACCGGCGCCCTCGATTAGCATGGAGCCGTAGTCGTATTGTGCTTCGGGAAGCTCGGCGTCTGCCGCTTCACGCATCAAGGTTGCGGCCGTCGTCAAGCTCGGATCGGCATAGATGCCTTCGACATGGAGCAAAGCGAGATTGTATTTTGCGGGCGGATAGCCCTTGTCGGCCGCCTGCTTGAAGAGCTCGGCCGCTTTTTTCCGGTCCTGCGTGACGCCGACGCCGTCCTGATAGAGAAGGCCCAATTCAAAGGTCGCGAGCATGTCGCCATTTTTTGCGGCCAGTTGATACCAGCCGGCGGCGCGCTCGTCGTTCTGGGCAACGCCAAGGCCCTTTGAATATATCTCGGCAATCAGCGTCTGTGCCGATGCATCGCCTTTTTCGGCCCGCGGCAAAGCGAGTTCGAGCGCTGTAAGAAAATAGCCACGCTGGAAGGCGCCGAAGGCAAAGTCGGGCTCGGGCCCGCCGCCGAAAATGGCGTTGGAGATATTTTCAGCCGCACCAGGGTCCTGTTCGAAATTCGGAACGGTCGTGCCCTCTGCGGGAGCAGCGGTTTCAGAGGTTTCGGCCGGTGGCGTTACGTCCTGCGCCCAAACAACAGTGGACGTGGTGGCGAGAAGCAGCGCCAGCAGCGGCGCGCGCCAGATCATGCCTTTTCCTTTGCGAAGGCCGCGAGCGAAGCGGTGGGATTGGGCGTGGCCCAGACGCAATCGGAAAGAGCGAGGAATTCCGCGCCGGTCAGGTCCGGATTCTGCGCATCGGCGGCGGGGTTGGAATGCACCGCCGGCACTTCGAAGGTTTCGGCCCACCATTGGGCGAGTTCAGCCGCCTGCGGATCGGGCGTGCCGCCGAGCGGGCCGAAAAACACATAGTCGACGTCGAGCTCGCCAAAGCTCATGGCGTCGTGGCGCGAGCGCACATTGCCCGCCCCGACAATGCCGTCTGGCTTGAGCGCTGCAACGGCGGCGCGGATGGCCTTGGTGCCGCCCTGGGTGACGTGAACACCATCGGCACCGATCGCCTGCGCCAGGGCCACGTCGTCCTCGACGATCACCGCAGCGCCAGCGGCCTGACCGACCTGCACCAGCCGTTCGGCGAGTGCCGCATAAGCCGCTTCATCGAGATTGCCCCGGCGCACCAATAGTGCGGCGATTTCGGGCCCTGTGAGCACAGCCATCAGCCGGCGCGGAAATTCGGCGGCGTCGGGGTCAGGCGGCGTGATGAGATAAAGCTGGGGGGCCATGGGAATCCCGAAAATACACTTGAGGTCCCTATGCTGCCATTTTGGCAAGAAAGGGACGGGGTTTCCATAGGGCATGGTGGTGGGGGAGGCAATCGCGGGTCGGCGATCGGGGTTCTGAAGACCTCCAGCCGTCGCAAACAAAATGGCGTGCCTCCTTTCGGAGACACGCCAGTCATGACGTTGGGACGTCGAACGGGTCAGGCCGCGCGGTCAGCCAGGTTGCTCCATTCGCCGAGGGCGGCGAGGGAGTTCATCTTTGCACGGTGGGTGAAGGCCGCCTGGGCCGCGGGGAAGTTTTCGCGGCGACCGGCCCAGGTGCGGAGCGCCACATTCTGCAGCGCGCGGCCATAGGAGAAGGTCATTGGCCAGGGCTTGAACGGGATGCGGTTCATTGCCGAGAGATGGGCCGTGGCTTCTTCGTCGGTCTGGCCGCCGGAGAGGAAGGCGATGCCAGGGACCGCGGCCGGGACGTGTTCCTTGAGGACTTCCACGGTGCGCTTGGCGACGTCTTCAACCGAAGGACGCTCACGGGAATTGATGCCGGGCAGCACCATGTTCGGCTTCAAAAGCATGCCAGAGAGGTCGACGCCGGCAAGGCGCAATTCCTTGAAGACATTTTCGAGCACTTCGCCGGTGACCTGGGCGCTGCGTTCCATCGAGTGGTTGCCCGGATCGCCATCGCCGACGACTTCGGGCTCGACGATCGGTACGATCCCGGCTTCCTGGCAAAGGATGGCGTAGCGCGCGAGCGCGTGGGCATTGGCGCGGATATTGTTACGGGTCGGGGCAACGTCATTGATGGTGATAACAGCGCGCCACTTGGCAAAGCCGGCACCGAGGCTGGCATAACGCTCAAGGCGCTGGCGGAGGCCGTCGAGACCTTCGGTGATCTTTTCGCCGCTGTCGCCCGGCATCGGGAAGGCGCCGCGATCGACCTTGATGCCAGGGATAACATCAGCGTCGGCCAGGATGGCGCGGAAAGGCGTGCCGTCGGCTGCAGACTGTTCAAGGGTTTCTTCGGTGAGGATGACGCCCGAGATATAATTGGTCATCGCTTCGGTCGAGCGGAACAGCATCTCGCGATAGTCGCGGCGCAGGTCGAGCGAGTTGGGCAGGTTGATCTTGGCGAAACGCTTGGCGATCGTGCCTTCCGACTCGTCGGCGGCTAGAATGCCCTGACCTTGCGTCATCAGCTTCTGGGCAATGGCATTGAGCGACTTGGTCATCGGAACTGAGGCCTTACTCTGGGGAAGGAAATGTTGCCCCCAAGATTAGACTTTCGGCCCGTTCAGTCGATTAGACGTTGGGTTATCAGACGAAAGGATGATCTTGTATGGTAGTAGGTGAGGGAACTTTTCGGCCACTGGCGTTTATCGTAACGTGACGATCAATCCAGCCTTCTTCCAAAAACGATGGATAGCAGAATGAGCACGCAACCCCACGTGACTTTTCATGACGGCCGCAGCATTCCTCAGATCGGACTCGGTGTGTGGCAGACGCCAAACGATGTTGCTGTCGAAGCGGTCTCGACCGCGCTCAAGACGGGCTATCGCCATATCGATACGGCCGCCGTCTATCAGAACGAAGAGGGCGTGGGCGAGGGTATCCGCCAGTCGGGTGTTGCGCGCGGCGACATCTTTCTGACCACAAAGGTCTGGAATGATGACCAAGGCTTTGACCAGACGCTGCGCGCCATGGACGCTTCGCTAAAGCGCTTGGGTACCGACTATGTCGATCTCTACCTCATCCATTGGCCCTCCGCCTATCGCGGCAAATATGTCGAGACCTGGCAGGCGCTGGTCCGGCTCAAGGAAGAAGGCAAGGCGCGCTCGATCGGCGTTTCCAATTTCGAGGGCACCTATATCGACGAACTTGAAGCAGCGACCGGGCAATTGCCCGTGATCAATCAGGTCCAGCTTCACCCTCGCTTTCAGCAGCGCAAGCTGCGCGCCCGCTATGAGCCCAAGGGGATCATCACCGAAAGCTGGAGCCCCTTGGGTCAGGGCAAGATGCTCGAAGACAAGACTATCGCCGACATCGCCCAGCGCCACGGCAAGAGCCCGGCGCAGGTCATCATCCGCTGGCACATCGAAGAGGGGCTCGTGGTGATCCCGAAGTCAGTAACGCCGAGCCGCATCGTCGAGAATTTCGATGTGTTCGATTTCGAGCTGAGCGCCGAGGACAGGGCGGCGATCAATGGGCTGGATAGTGAAGCCGGGCGCCTGGGTTCGGACCCGCTGACCGCTAAGTTTTAGAGCTTTTGCTCTAGCAGTGAAACAATCAAGACCGAGATTGTCACCCCGGCGAAGGCCGGGGCCCATCTTGATATCTCAGGATGGATCCCCGCCTGCGCGGGGATGACAGCCTGAGGCTGGCAAGCATTCGGCGCTCCGCATCCGGCCGGGGAAAAAGTAACTTAGCTCTGCAAAGGTGCTGTTTCGTCGAGCACGCCGGCAATCGAGTTGAGCACCTTGGCCGCCTGATCGAGCTTTCCCGCAAAAGCCTGTTCGGTCGCTTCCAGTTCGTCCGCGATCTGGTGCCCGGCGGCGGTCAGCGTCTCGACCTCCGCCTCGAGCGCGGCGATCTTGCGCTCGGCTTCGGCGAGTTCATCGAGCACGGCGATCCCGGCCATCACCGTCAGCCGTGTGTCGCCGATTTCGCCGACCGCGCCCTTGAGGCCTTCGACGCTGGCATTGAAGCGTTCGGCGAGCGCGATCAGGTGGCCCTGCTGGCCCTCTTCGCAGGCCATGCGATATTTGCGGCCGTTTATTTCGACATTGACCTCGGGCATGGCCTACTCCGTCTTGGCGAGCACGGCCCGCACGGTTTCCATCGCCTCGACCAGCCGGCGCGAGACGTCATGGGCGCTGTCGTCGAGCCGCTTGGCGCGGGCGGAGGTTTTGTCGAGTTCGGTGGCCAGCCTGGCGCGCTCCTGAACGAGCCGTTGGGTGTCGACTTCGATGCGCTTCATGCGTTGAATGCGGCCGGTCAGATCCGCCAGGCTCTGGTCGAGCCGGCTGAGGGCCTTGTCGAAGCGGTCAGTCGCCGCGGCAAGCCCCGCTTCATCATGTCCGTCATTCATTGGCCGCAACTATCCCAAACGCAACATCGATTCAATTTTATGAGCCTGCCCCAAGCCCTTCGGCTTTGCAACTGGAAGCCGGCTTGATCCAAGGCAAAACACGCGCCGCGCTGGACGCTTGCGGCCCCTCGTGACATTGACACAAGGAGTGAACCTGTTATGGCTCAAACCCGCCTTTGGGAGGAGGCTTTGCGGCCTCTCATCCCCTTATTCCCTGCCTTCCTCAGCATCAGAGAGCGGCCCAGACAATGACGAACACAGCTCAGCAGAACGAATTGGCCAATGCGATCCGGTCCCTTGCCATGGACGCGGTCGAGAAAGCCAATTCCGGTCACCCCGGCCTGCCCATGGGCTGTGCCGATATCGCCACGGTGCTCTTTACCAAGGTGATGAAGTTCGATCCCGCGAACCCCCATTGGGCCGATCGCGACCGCTTCATCCTCTCGGCCGGCCACGGCTCGATGCTGCTCTATTCTTCGCTCTATCTCCTCGGCTACGAGGACATGACCATCGACCAGGTCAAGAACTTCCGTCAGCTGGGTTCGAAGACCGCTGGCCACCCAGAATTCGGCCATGCCACCGGCATCGAAACGACGACCGGCCCGCTCGGCCAGGGTCTTGCCAATTCGGTCGGCTTTGCCGTTGCCGAAGCCAAGCTTGCCGCGGAATTCGGCTCCGATATCGTTGACCATCACACCTGGGTGCTCGCCGGTGACGGGTGCCTCATGGAAGGCATTTCCCAGGAAGCGATTTCACTGGCCGGTCACCTCAAGCTCAACAAGCTGACCGTGATCTGGGACAACAACAACATCACCATCGACGGCAAGGTTTCCAATGCCGACTCGACCGACCAGATTGCCCGCTTCAAGGCTGTCGGCTGGAACACGATCGAGATCGACGGACACGACCAGGACGCCATTGAAAAGGCGCTGATCGCCTCGAAGTCCTCCGATAAGCCGACCCTGATCGCGGCCAAGACCACGATCGGTTTCGGTGCGCCGAAGAAAGCCGGCACGGAAAAGGTTCATGGTGCTCCGCTCGGCGCCGAAGAACTCGCCGGCGCCAAGCAGGCGCTCGGCATCGACTATCCGGCATTCGAAATCCCGGGCCACATTCTCGACGCCTGGCGTGCTGCCGGCACGCGCTCGCAGAACGTGCGCGGCGAATGGGAAGCCCGTCTTGCCAAGTCCGACAAGAAGGCCGAGTTCGAGCGCCGCATGGCTGGCAAGCTGCCGGCTGATTTTGACGCGACGTTCGCCGCCTATAAGGAAAAGCTCGTCGCCGACAAGCCAAAGGTCGCAACGCGCAAGTCGAGCCAGATGGCGCTCGAAGTGATCAACAAGGCTCTGCCGGAAACCCTCGCTGGCTCGGCCGACCTGACCCACTCGAACCTGACCAACACGCCCGAGACGCTGCCCTTCCAAGCCGACAACCGTCTTGGCCGCTACATGATGTATGGCATTCGCGAGCATGAAATGGGCGCGGCCATGAATGGCGTGGCGCTCCATGGCGGCTTCATTCCCTATGGCGGCACGTTCATGGTCTTTACCGACTATGCCCGCCCGGCCATCCGCCTCTCGGCACTGATGGAACAGCGCGTCATCTATGTCATGACCCACGATTCCATCGGCCTTGGCGAAGACGGTCCGACCCACCAGCCGGTGGAACACCTGACGGCGCTGCGCGCCATCCCGAACCTTCTCGTGCTGCGTCCGGCCGATGCGGTGGAAGCGGCCGAGTGCTGGGAAATTGCATTGAAGAGCGAGAAGGCTCCATCGATCCTCGCGCTGTCGCGCCAGAACCTGCCGGCTGTCCGCACTGAAAACTCGGCCGAGAACAAATCGGCCAAGGGCGCCTATACGCTCGTCGGTCCGGCTGACGCCGATGCCGTCATCTTCGCGACCGGTTCGGAAGTCGCCATAGCCGTCGAAGCGCAGAAGCAGTTGACAGAAAAGGGCATTTCGGCCCGCGTTGTCTCCGTGCCGTCCATGGAGCTCTTTGCCAAGCAGTCCGATGCCTATAAGGCGGAAGTGCTGGGCAAGGCCAAGGCGCGCGTTGCGGTCGAAGCCGGCATCGAAATGAGCTGGTCCAAGCTGCTGGGCGACAAGGGCCGCTTTGTCGGCATGCACTCGTTCGGCGCTTCGGGTCCGATCGATGCGCTCTATGAGCACTTTGGTATTACGGCGAAGGCCGTTGTTGAAGCCGTCACCGCCCAAGTGTAAGAGAGCCGCGCCTCCCTTTCTCCTTTCCTCCCTTTAGGAGCGTTTCATCATGGCAGTTCGCGTCGCCATCAATGGTTTTGGTCGTATCGGCCGCAATGTTCTGCGCGCCATCATCGAGTCCGGCCGCACCGATATCGAAGTTGTCGCTATCAACGATCTCGGCCCGGTCGAGACCAATGCGCATCTCCTGCGCTTCGACAGCGTCCACGGCCGCTTCCCGCACACCGTGACCGTTTCGGGCGACACCATCGACGTTGGCCGCGGCCCGATCAAGGTGACCGCCGAGCGCGATCCCGCAAACCTGCCGCATGCCGCCATGAACGTCGATATCGCGCTCGAATGCACCGGTATCTTCACCTCCAAGGAAAAGGCCTCGGCTCATCTCAAGGCCGGCGCCAAGAAGGTGATCATCTCGGCGCCCGGCGACGGCGCCGACAAGACCATCGTTTTCGGCATCAACCACGCCTCGCTCACCAAGGACGACGTGGTGATCTCGAATGCGTCGTGCACCACCAATTGCCTCGCGCCGCTCGCCTATGTGCTGCACAAGGAATTCGGCATCGAGAAGGGGATGATGACCACCATCCACTCCTATACCGGTGACCAGCCGACCCTCGACACGATGCACAAGGATCTCTATCGCGGCCGCGCGGCTGCTCTGAGCCAGATCCCGACATCGACCGGCGCTGCCAAGGCCATCGGCCTCGTGCTGCCCGAACTCAAGGGCAAGCTCGACGGCGTTTCGATCCGCGTGCCGACCCCGAACGTCTCCTGCGTCGACTTCAAGTTCATCGCCAAGCGCAATGTGACCTCGGAAGAGATCAATGCTGCGGTCAAGAAGTATGCCGATGGCGAGCTCAAGGGCGTCCTCGGCTATACCGAGCAGCCGAACGTCTCGATCGACTTCAACCACGATCCGCATTCCTCGACCATGGCGCTCGACCAGACCAAGGTGATGGACGGCAATTTCGTGTCGGTTCTTTCCTGGTACGACAATGAATGGGGCTTTTCCAACCGCATGGCCGATACGGCCGTCGCGCTTGGCAAGACGCTCTAAACAAACAAAAAAAGCCCCGCTTCGGTGGGGCTTTTTTATAGGCGGTCACATTCTCGTGCCATTCGGTCGGCTAATTTCGCTCCGTATTTCATGTGGAGCTTTTTAATGCGCCTTTTCACCGCCCTTTGCCTTGCTTCCCTTTCACTTGCTGCACCGGCCCTTGCGGCCGAAGACAAAGCGACCGGTCTCGCCGTCAATCTTTCCGATGACTTCGTCGTTGAGCCGACACCGGCCGACGCCAACTTTACCGCCAATTTCGGCATCAATTCCGCATCCGGCGAAACGGCCAATTTTGAGGGCGAGGATTATCTCTGCCAGGTTGCCTATTCGCCGGCTCCCGAAAACGCCGCACTCAGCGTCGAGGAGATCAATGCCATGGTGCGGACGCAGGAATGGGTCAATCTTGCCAAGGGCACTATGTCGGTGATGTTCGACTTCAAGCAAGATACGCCCTTTGAACTCGCCGGCTTCAATGGTCACGAATTCATTGCCATGCCCAAGCAGCCCGGCGCCGAAAATGTTCGCCTCGTTCTCTCCATGCTCGAAACCCCCAAGGGCCGCACGGCGATTTCCTGCGTTGCGGGTGAAGAGGCGCTCGACCAGATGTTGCCGACCTTCCGTACCATTCGCGATGGCGTCACCCCGCCCGCTTGATCCGGAGGTTGTTCATGCGTCTTTTGCCATTCGCCTGTGTCGTCGCGCTCCTGTCGTCGGGATCCGCTTTTGCCCTCGAGGATGATTTGACAGGGCTTGCCGTCAATCTTCCAAAGACATTCGTCGTCGAAAAAGCCCTGCCGCCGCTCGATTATCTCGTCAGCTTTGGCGTCAAGAATGCCTCCGGCAATCCTGTCGCGCTCAAGGGCGAGACTTACCTTTGCCAGATAAGCTTCATGCCCGATCCGGCCAATACCGAATTTAGCCAGCAGCAGCTTAATACGGCCGTGTCCTCCGAGCAGTGGCGCGATCACATGAAGACCGTATTGTCTCAGGATGTCGATGTCGGCGAGATCACGCCCTTCGAATTGGGCGGCATTGGTGGACAGGAATTCATCGTGACCTCGCGGCTGAAACAGGATGCGGATGCACGGGCCGTGATGTCCTTCCTCGAAACGCCCAAGGGAAGAAGCTTGATCTCCTGCGTCACTGAGGCCGATACGCTCGACACCAATCTCGATATATTCCGCACCATCCGGGATGGCGTCACCCCGCCAACCTGAGCGCTCTTATTGGAGTACGCCATGCGTTTTCTGCCGATTGCCTGCCTTGCTATCCTCTCTGTCCCCGCTTTTGCAGCGGAGGATGCGAGCGGGCTTGCCGTGAACCTGCCTGATACATTCGTGGTTGCCGCGGAAACCTCGCCACCGCCCTATGACGTGACGTTCGGCGTAAAGTCTGCTGCGGACGATCCGGCGCCGCTCGAGGGTGAAAAGTACCTTTGCCAGGTGAGTTTCCAGGACGTTCCCGCCAATGCCGGGCTTAGCGTCGAGGAGATCAACGCGCAGATCGGCTCGCCGGAATGGCTCGCCATGGCCAAGGAGGGGATGTCCTCGATCTTCGACTTCGTCGGGGACTCTGCGTTCGAACTCGATGGCTATAATGGCCATGAGTTCATCGGCAAGCCCAAGCAGAAGGGCGCCGAGAATGTCCGGCTTGTGCTCTCGATGGTCGAGACCGCTAGGGGCCGCACGGCGATCTCCTGCGTCACCGATGCCGATCGGCTCGACGCCGTTCTACCAGTATTCCACACCATCCGCGATGGCGTCACGCCGCCCGTCTGATTAAGCTGGCGGGGCACTGACCCCGCTTGCTTTCCCCGCGCGCTTTTGCTCGAAATGCAGCACAGCCTGGGGGCAGACGTGAATCTCAATCGATCCTATCGCTGGCAGGGGCTTGACCTTGCCACTCTCGAACATTGCCATGTCGTCGCCAATGATCGCGACACGCGCATTCGTGGCGCCATTATTGGCCCCGATTTCGGGCTGTTTTACCGCATCAAGCTCGACGAGAATGGCCATACGCGGACGCTCAAGATCGAGCGCGCCGACGGCAAGGCGCTCGAGCTGTTTTGCGACGGGCAGGGCGGCTGGACCGACGATCGCGCCGAGCCGATTTCGAGCCTCAAGAACTGTGTCGATGTCGACATCTGGCCGACGCCCCTTACCAATTCCCTGCCCATCTGGCGCAGCGCGTGGACGGTGAATGCGCCACAGACGTTTTCGATGGTCTGGATCGACGCCACCACCATGACCATCAAGCGCGCCGAGCAGGTGTATACCAAGCTCGATGAGGGGCGTTTCAGGTATCAGTCCGAAAATTTCGAGCGGGTGCTCGAGGTCGATGGGGACGGGGTGGTGGTGAATTATCCGGGGCTGTTCGAGCGGGTTTGATGCTGCCTCCCCCACCTAACCTCCCCCTGGTTAAAGCAGGTGAACCATCGGAAAATCCCGCCCCCTCCGAGGGGGTGGTTTGGCGGGGGTAAACCCCATCCTCATCACCATCCCAGCCGTCCGCGCCCGTACCTCAGGTGTGCCCAGGCACGACACCAGACTCTCGTAACCCGGCGTCCCACTTACCGGCATAACCTCGAATGGTGGGCTGTGATTGGCCGGGCAATAGACAATGGCGTGGCCGGGGCTGACGGCATCGAGATCGAGAACGGCGCTTGATCGGGTCATGACCACGAGCGGCCGGTCATTTGCCGCATACCGACGGAGCCAGGCGCCCAAAGCCAATTGTGTTGCTTCATCAAGGCCGTCTTCAATGAGATCGAGCACAGTCGCCTTCGCGTTGTCGGCAATCGCCGCGACTACGGCGCGCAGATGGTCCGAACCCGTCGCGCCATCATCGAGAAGCCAAGCCAAGGTTGTCTCGGCATTTTCTGAAAGTTTCTCTGGCGCGCGCCGGTCCAACCCATGAAAGACGCCGCCCAAGGCCGCCGCCAGTGCTATGGCTAGCCGTGTCTTGCCGCTGCCGAGGGGACCGACGAGATAGGTGACCGGCGCCACCCGCCTGAGCTCAAAAGTTTCTTCGGCCCAGGGCCAGGGCAGAGTAAGCGACACAGCAGGACCATCGTCGACCAGTTGCGCGACATCCGGTACGCGACCCCGAAGCAAGTCCCGCCGCCAGAGCTTTACCTGCTCAAGCGCTTTGTGCGCTCCCGCCATCCGCTCTTCAAGCTGGCGCTGGTGTGCAGCAAGCGCGCCTTCAAGGCCTGCACTGGCGCCATCCAGCACGCTGCCGATCTGTGTCAGGCTAAGCCCCAGGCCGCGAAAGGCCACAACCTGCTTCAGTTGTACCATTTGATCCGGGCCATAGTGCCGCCAGCCTGCGGCGTCACGCACGGGTTTGATAAAGCCGCGCTCTTCGTAAAGCCGCAGCGCCTTGCTTGAAACACCGAGCAGCCGGGCGGCCTCGGATGGAGACAGAAATGCTTGCGATTGGGTCATGGAATCACCTCGTTGCTGACCCTTTGCTCTATCGAGGCGGCCCCAGGGGGCGGGTCAAGAGGCTGATTGTTCGCCCCGCAAAATCTTTGCCATGGTTTTGCCTTTGGCCAATTCATCGACCAGCTTGTCGAGTTGCCGGATCGCCTTCATCGTCGGGTCTTCGATGTTTTCGACGCGAATGCCGCAGACGACGCCGGTGATCTGGTCGCGCGCCGGGTTCATCTTCGGCGCCTTGGCGAAGAAGTCCTCAAAATTGGTCTTATCGGCCAATTCGCGCTCAAAACTGTCCTGACTGTGACCTGTCAGCCAGCGGAAAATTTCGTCCACTTCTTGCTTGGTGCGCCCCTTGCGCTCGGCCTTGGCAATATAGGCAGGATAGACGCTGGATACGCTGACGCCGAAAATGCGGTGGCTATCCATGGTTTTCTCTCCTTCTGGGGATGGTCCTGGTCCCAAGGCGCGCTGTCAAGCAGCCGGAGGGGTTTCGACGATGGCCGGCGCTCCAGATCCCGCGCGCTACCCAAGTGGCCGTCGCAAAGAG
>CAJYKO010000157.1 GCA_913775215.1 uncultured Devosia sp.
ACCGGCGCCGTTACGAGTCTGCGGGAGCTTGGGGATCGCATGCCCGCCGAAACCCGGGCGGACTTGTTGCAATCCATCGAGGAAGAGGCGGGCCGCCTGACGCGGTTCGTCGCCAATCTCTTCGAGATGACGCGCATCGAGGCAGGCATGATCAAGGCGCGGCGCGATCCGGTCGATCTGCGGGCTGTGGTTTCCTCGGCGGTCTCGCGCGTAAGACGAGTCCATCCGGGCATTGACGTGCAGGTCAGTGTTGCAGGTGACCTGCCCCCTGCAGCGGCGGATGCGCCGCTTCTCGAACAAGTGCTGTTCAATCTTCTCGACAACGGACGCAAATATGGGGAGGACGGAACAATTACCGTCTATGCGCGCCGAGACGATACAGATGTCGTCGTTTCGGTAACCGACGAGGGCAAGGGTATTCCGGAGGCGGATCTGGAAAAGATTTTCGAGAAATTCTATCGCCGGACAAAGGGCGACGGGCGGGCTGCAGGCACGGGTCTCGGCCTTGCAATCGCCCGCGGCCTGATTTCAGCAATGAATGGTTCGATCAAGGCAGAGAGCCCGGCGATGCGTCGTCGCGGAACGCGCTTTGTCATTCGCCTGCCGATCGCCGGAGAGGCTGCATGAAGCCGCGCATTCTGGTGGTCGACGATGAGCCGCAAATCCAGCGCTTTCTAAAACCGGCCCTCGAAGCCTCGGATTTCGAGGTTGAAACGGCCGATACGGCGGCACAGGCCAAGCGGCTGGCGGCAACGCGAGCGCCGGCTTTGATCGTTCTCGATCTCGGATTGCCCGACGGGGACGGAAAAGACGTTATCCGGACCTTGCGCGCTTTCTCGCGCGTGCCCATCATCGTGCTCTCGGCACGAGACGAAGAGGCAGAAAAGATCGCTGCGCTCGATGCCGGGGCCAACGACTATATCGAGAAGCCATTTGGCATAGGCGAGCTTCTGGCGCGCATTCGGGTGGCCTTGCGCGATACGGAGCAAACGCCGCCGCCTCCCCCGGTGCAGGCCTTTGGGCCGGTGACGCTCGATCGCGATCGACGCATGGTCTGGCGGGACAATCGCGTGGTCCACCTGACGCCCAAAGAATATGAACTTTTGCTGCTGTTCGCGGATCATGCCGGTCGGGTGGTTCAACACACCGATGCCCTGCAGCGGCTTTGGGGACCGGCGCATAAGAACGACACGCAATATCTTCGGGTTCTCGTGGGGCAGTTGCGCGCCAAACTCGACGGTCCAGAGGCCAACCTGCTCGTCAACGAAGCGGGGGTCGGGTATCGGCTGGCTTTCGAGGCCAAGGTTGGAACCTTACCCAGGGTTGACGACTAGTTCGCCTCGGCGTTCGCCATGACCGAAGCGAGCGCTCGTTCGACATTTTCGTAGCGATAAGGTTTGGCCAAGAAGGCGCTGACGGTAGGAAGCTCGGACGGATCGGGCGTAACCTGGCCAGACGTGATCAGAATGCCGATATTGGGTAACCGGTTTCGGACCTCGTTGGCAAAAGCGAGGCCATCGGTATCGCCGGGCATCTGGATGTCAGTGAAGATGACTTTGATGTCCGGCCTTTCTTCTAACGCGGCCCAGGCATCGACGGCGGTGGCGGCCTCGAGTACTTCGTAGCCTGCCGCCTGCAACTGATCGATCAGCGCCATGCGCACGAGAAATTCGTCCTCGACGAAGAGTATCGGAACGCCTGGCATTTGCTTCTCCCAATTTAGATCGCGGGCGCAGGATCGAACGCGTGGCAGCGGCTTTCGATCCTTTAAGCGGAGGCACTGCAGATGATGCAGCGATTTAGTCGGTCTGTTCGGCCATCGGCAGGTCATTGGCTTTCCACGCCTCGATGCCCCCGCGATACCAATAGGCTTTCCAGCCGAGATTTCCGGCGCGCAGGGCCGCGTTATAGGCGGATCGATCCTGCATGCCCGACCCAAAGAAAATGATCGGGCGCGACTTGTCGCCATCGGTTTCGTCGGTCAACCACTCGTCTACGGCCTTCTGGAAACTATCGGTGAGGCTGCCATCGCGGCCGGCATCCGTCACGGCGAAGGCACCGGGCAGGGTTTCTGCGCCGCCGCTGGTGTCGACGAGAATCCAGTTGTCATTATTCGTGACGAGATCGACCATAGCCGTGGTGGTCAGGGTTTCGGCGCGGGTATGGGCGGCCGGTGTTGGGCCGCGATAGGGCGCGGGGAAAAGGACATTGGTGGCTGGGACACCATAATCGGCAAGTTCGTTGAGAGTACCAGCGGCGACGGCCATCTCGGCATCGTCCATGGCAGCGCTCGAGGCTTGTGGTGTTTCCTCAGGCGTGGTGGCTGCTTCATCGCCCAATTCGACATCGGCGATCATGACGACGAGATGTTCGATCAGCTCGTAGCACATGGTGATGCTGCCTTCGTTGGGGCTGTACCAGGCGTTGAGCTCATCGCAATTGCGATAGTTGACGGCCAGATCGCGCGGCAAGGCGTAGGTCTTGCCCATGTCGACGGCAAAGCTCTCGATCGTTTCGCCAAACGTTTCGACGAGA
The DNA here is from genome assembly GCA_913775215.1 of uncultured Devosia sp. Lineage (GTDB taxonomy): Bacteria > Pseudomonadota > Alphaproteobacteria > Rhizobiales > Devosiaceae > Devosia. Next base: position 2,536 of record CAJYKO010000157.1, read on the forward strand.
AACTTGGCGATCGGGGTGGTCGGCGTTTCAAAATTCACGGTGATGGTTGCGCCCGGGGCATCGGCAGCGAGTTGGCCGTCCGGATGCCATTCGCTGAGACGCGTATGGGGCGCGAGGATGGTCCGCCAGGCGCGGTTCTGGCGGGTGAATTCCTCCTCGCAGCGATAGAGCGTGCGCTCTTCAAGGCCGACCTGTTCGGCGATGTCGCCATAAAGCCCGGGATTGCCGCCATAAATGACGCAGAACGTGTTACGGAAGCGTCTGAGGTCGCCGGTATGTTCATCCTGCCAGGGAAGCTCTCCGCCGCTTTCTGCATTGATCATGCCGCCGTAATACCAGGGCAGGACAGAATAAAGGGCGACTTCGCGGCCGATGAGGTCAATCCCCTCGTCGCCCGAGGGATAGAGTGTAGGCTCGACGACGCGCAGGGCCGAGAAGATATCGACGGCGTCCTCCTCTGGACCGGTGGAGGGCACCTGCAATTCCCCGATCAGGGCATGGCCGAATTCGTGCATGAAGATGCCGTTGGTGACGCCGAGATAGGCGCCGATCAGGCGGGACTCATGGCTGCCGAGGAATGGGATTTCCGCGTCGCCAGCTTCGGCCTGAGGCGTATCCGCGGCAGCTGTGCCTTTGCTCTTGCCGCCTGTGGGCGCGCCGGTGACGGAGACGGCAAAGTCGCGGAAATAAAAGTCGCCGCGCTCATAGGCCAGAACACCGACATCGCCGCCAAGGACGGGGTGATCTTCAAGCGTCGCGATGATTTCACCATTGAGGAAGAAGCCGGAAATTCCCGGCTGCTCGACCCATTCGAGAAGGTCGCAGCCATCGAGCTTGGCAGCACCGGTTAGGCGGCCCATTTCCTGAGACTTGCCATCGGCAGCAAAGCAGAGGACGAGCCCGTCGCCGCCGAGGGTGATTTCGCCGAGGCAGGAATCATCGCCATTCTCGACGACGAGGCCAGCTGCAGAGAGCTTGAAACCCTCGGCCGTTTTGCCTTCAGGCGGCCTGATGCCGACATTGACGCGCGTGATGCGTTCGCCCGATTGTACCGGCCCACCCATGGGCATGGTGAAGAAGTTTTCGGTGGAGGCGGCAGTCTGATTGACGAGGACGATCCAGTCGTCTTCAAAAAAGAGGTCCCAACCCTCGAGCTTGTCCGAGCCCATGATGGAATCGGCGAGCGGGCCCATAATGGCCGACATTCGTGTGGCGGTATCCGGGGTTTGAGATGTGGGGGTCTCTGCAGACGTATCGACTTCGTCATTGGTTGCTGCGCCACCGCGGGGCGGCAGGCCGGAGCCGTGTTGGCTGGCGGTATTGGTGGCCGGCAGGTCGCTGATGGTGAAATCTGCGAGGCCGAAGGTGCCGCGCTCATAGGCCATGATGCCGAGATCGGCGCCGAGCGCTTCGCTGGCCGTGACTTCGCCGAGCACTTCGCCATTGACGAGGAAGGTGGCGCGGCCGGGCACTTCGATCATTTCGATGACATCGCTGCCATCAAGCTTTGCCGCGCTGGCGAGAGAGGCAATCGACTCGAATTTTTCGTCGACGACGCAAAAGAGATTGGCTTCGGCTGCGGCGGTAAGCTCGGCGACACAGGTCCCTTGGCTGGCGCTATCCGCGACGACGAGGCCGATGGCGGCCTTAGGCTGATCGGACTTGAGGGTGACATTGACCGAGACGTGTCGCCCATTAGCGCTGGGAGGACCGGCGGGGATGGTCAGCGTCTGTTCCGAGCCTTCGAGGCTATCGTTGCGTAGGACAAACCACCCGT
>CAJYKO010000158.1 GCA_913775215.1 uncultured Devosia sp.
CGATCTCGTCGGCGAGATAGCAGCCCAGGCGCTGTGGATCCGCCGTCGCAGCTTTCAGATGGTCTATGAAGCCCAGCAGGGGCACCCCGGCGGCGACTTCAGCGCCACCGACGTGCTCGCGACGCTCTACTTCGGCGTCATGCGTTACGATCCGAAGAACCCGCGCGACCCCAAGCGCGACCGCTTCGTCATGAGCAAGGGCCATTGCACCGGCGCCTTTTATTCGGTCCTTGCCCGCGCCGGCTATTTTCCGGAAGCGGACCTTTCCTCCTACATGGAGCCGTTGTCCAAGCTCAACGGCCACCCCAACCGCAATTACCTGCCCGGCGTCGAAACCAATACCGGCCCCCTCGGTCATGGCCTGCCGGTCGCCCTCGGCATCGCCATTGCTGGCCAGATCGACAATGTCGACTTCCGCACTTTTGTGCTCACCGGCGACGGTGAACTCCAGGAAGGCAGTAATTGGGAAGCAGCGCTTGCCGCCGGCCATCGCAAGCTCGAGAACCTGACCTTGATCATCGACCGCAACCGTCTGCAGCAAGGCGCCCGCACCGAAGACACCGCCTCGCTCGATCCGCTCGATGACAAGTGGCGCGCTTTCGGCTGGCACGTTGAAGTCGTCGATGGCCACGACCATGCCCAGCTTCTCGAAGTCCTCTCAAAGTCCCCTAAAGGTCGCGAAAAGCCGCTCTGTGTCATTGCCAACACCTTTAAGGGCAAGGGCGTCAGCTTCATGCATGACAACGTCGCCTGGCACCATGGTGTGCCGACCAAAGAACAATACGAACAAGCCATGCGGGAACTCGTCTGATGAGCGCTGCTGCCCCCTCCAAAGCCGGCCTCTTCGATTGCCGTGACAGCTTTGCCAAAACAATCGAAGCTTTGGCCGAAGCCGACCCCCGCATCGTCACTGTGGTCAGCGATAGCGTCGGCTCGTCCAAGCTCGGCGGCTTCAAGACAAAATTCCCCGAGCGCATGGTCAATGTCGGCATTGCCGAACAGACCCTCGTCGCCGTCGGGGCAGGCCTTGCCAATGGCGGCAAGGTGCCCTTCGTGTCCGCTGCCTCGTGCTTCATCACCGGCCGCGCGCTCGAACAGGTGAAGGCCGACATCGCCTATTCCAACGTCAACGTAAAACTGATCGGCCAGTCCTCGGGCGTCGCCTATGGCGAACTCGGGCCCACACATCACTCCATCGAAGACCTGGCTTGGTTGCGCCTCTTCAACAATCTCAAGCTGATCGTCCCAGCCGACCCATGGCAAACAGCCGAAGCCATCAAGGCCGCCGCGGCCTATGACGGCCCGGTCTTCGTTCGCGTCAGCCGCATGGCCGTCCCCGCCCTCGAACGCCCCGACGGCGCAAAGTTCGAAATCGGCAAGGCCGAAACCCTCGTCGACGGCTCTGACGCCACCATCATCGCCAATGGCACCATGGTCCACCGCGCCGTCGCCGCTGCCAAAACTCTAGCCGCTGAAGGCATTTCGGCTCGCGTTGTCAACATGGCGACTGTCAATCCGCTGGATGAAGCCGTCATAGCTGCTGCCACCGAAACCGGGGCCATTGTCACCGTGGAAGAGCATTCTGTCCGCGGTGGTCTTGGCGGCGCTGTGGCCGAGGTCGTGATCTCGACCAACCCCGTCCCCATGCGCATCCTCGGCTTCCCCGGCTTTGTGCCCACCGGCTCGGCCGATTTCCTCTTTGACCACTTTGGCCTCAACGAAACCGGCATTGCCGACGCCGTGCGCCAGACCATCGCGCGCAAAAAATGACCAGCGAGCTGATCCTCGCCATCGACCAGGGCACCACCAACACCAAGGCCTTGTTGGTCGACGCCACCGGCCGCGTCCTGCACCAAGCCTCGGTTCCGAACATCGTCACCTATCCCCAGCCCGGCTGGGCCGAGCAGTCAGCCACCGCACTGGTGGATGGGGTTAAGACGGTCATCGCCGAAGTTGTTGCCAAGGCCGGCAGTGCCGACATCGCCGGCATCGCCATCTCCAACCAGCGCGAATCCATCCTCGTCTGGGACGCTGCGACAGGAAAGCCCACCGGCCCGGTTGTCATCTGGCAGTGCCGCCGCTCCGCCCCCAAATGCGACGCCCTCCGCGCCGCTGGCCACGCCGAGACCATCGAGGCCAAAACCGGCCTTGCGCTCGATCCGCTCTTTCCGGCCGCCAAGATCGCCTGGCTGCTCGACAACACGCCCGGCGCCCATGCCCGTGCCGAGGCTGGCGAACTCCGCACCGGCACCGTCGATTCCTGGCTCCTCTGGAATCTCACCGGCGGCGCGGTTCACGCCACCGACCATTCAAACGCCTCTCGCACCCAGCTCTTCAACACAAAGTCTCTGAAGTGGGACGCCGACCTTTGCGCCCTCTTCGGCGTGCCGCAAAACATGCTGGCCGAGGTCAAATCCTCCGACACCAATTTCGGTGTCACCGCTGAAGGCGCCACCGCCCTCCCCGCCGGCACACCCATCCTCGCCATGATCGGCGATTCTCACGCTGCACTCTTCGGCCACGGCGTCCGCACCCCTGGCACGGTTAAGGCCACCTACGGCACCGGCACCTCGTTGATGGCCCTGACGCCCAACCGCGTCCGCTCCACCCATGGCATCTCCAGCACTATCGCCTGGAGCCAGAACGGCCAGGTCCAACACGCGCTCGAAGGCAATATCTCCGTCTCCGGCCAGACCGCCGCCTTCGCCGCCGAACTCTTGGGGCTCG
>CAJYKO010000159.1 GCA_913775215.1 uncultured Devosia sp.
TCGGCAGACTGTAAATCGGCAAGGGTGAGAATGGCTTCTTCGGCCCGGCCGGTCTCGATCAGTTCGGCGCGGAGCGTGCCGGGGAGGAGACCGGAGGATAGGGCCGGGGTGAGGCGTTTTTCGCCGCGCTGGATAAAAAGATTGGTGATCGAGCCTTCGGTCATTTCACCACGCTCATTGCAGAAGACAATTTCGTCGACGCCGTATTTTTCTTGGGCGGTGATTCGGGGCTGGTCGTAAAAGGCGCGGTTGGTGGTCTTGTGGGCGAGCCAGACCGAAGAGGATTGGAGGGATTCGCTGGCGAGGAGGAAGCGGAATTTTTCCGGGTTTGGGGGCAAGGGGACAGCGGTGATGTTTATGCCGGATTCCGAAAGGGTGAGGCGGACGCGCATGGGGGCGGTCCAGGCTTGGCTCTCGGCAAGAAGGCGCATGGTGGCTTCAGCGCCGTCGGCAGGAAGACCAAAGTAGGCGGCGGAGGACAGGAGCCGGGCGATATGGCGGCCGAGGAGGACAAAACCCTCTTCGGGTGACCATTTTAGGGTCTCGATCAGGGTTACCGGTGGCGTGGGATCGCTGAGGAAACGCAATTTTAAAAGGGCCTCACTGTATTCCGATTGCGCTTCGCTGTCGGCGACGATGCCGCCACCGAGGCCGATCGTGCCATTGCCTGCTGCGTCGATGATGGCGGTGCGGATGGCGACGTTGAAGGCGAAATCACCGTTTGGCGCAATGTAGCCGATGGAGCCGGTATAGAGACCGCGCGGGCCGCTTTCGACCTCGCGGATGATTTCCATGGCGCGCAGTTTTGGGGCGCCGGTGATCGAGCCGCAGGGAAAAAGGTTCTTTATGACCTCCGGCATGCCCACATCAGGGCGGCGGGTTGCCGTGATGCCCGAGGTCATGGTGTGGAGGGTGGAATAGGTTTCGACGGTGAAAAGGTCCGTTACCTTTACCGAGCCGACTTCTGCAATGCGGCCAAGATCGTTGCGCAAGAGATCGACGATCATCAGGTTTTCGGCCCGGTTCTTCTCATCCGCGGCCAAGGCGGTGCGGTCGGCGGCGTCCTGAGAGGCAAGAGGCGCGCGGGGCATGGTGCCCTTCATGGGGCGAGCAAAAAGCGTGTCGCCCGTGCCCGAGACAAAAAGCTCGGGCGACCGGGACAGGACAAAATGATCGCCGGCATTGATAAAAGCGCCATAGGCCGTCTTTTGCGACTGGGCCAGCCGCCGGTAGAGTCCGAGGGGTGACCCTTTAAGCGTGAAGCCAGCCTTGAACGTCAGGTTGACCTGATAGGTGTCGCCAGCTGCAATATAGTTTTTGACCCTGTCGAAGGCCGCGGCGTAGTCGGTGAAGGATGTTTGGGGCGCGAGGTTTTCGACAGACCCATCTTCGGTGTCTGGGAGACCGACAAAATCCTGCGGGCCACCGTAGAGGCCAAACCACAGAAGCGGCATATCGCTGCGCGATGGCAAGAGCTTGGCGAGGCGCTCTTCAAACAAAAATCCGAGTTCGTAGGACAGGTAACCGGCAGCCCAGAGGCCTTCGCTGCGTGCCCGATCAAGACGGGCAAGGGCTCCCAGAGCGGTTACGGCATCATAGGCGACGAGCACCTCTATCGGATCGGCGAAAAGGTGGCTTTGGCCGTGCGGGTTAAGATTGTCGTGCAAGAGCACGGTGCCGGGCGTGAACATGGGCCGGGTTTATACGGCGAAGGGACAGGGCGGAAGAAGATTCACCCTTCCGACAGTCGCGCATCGAACCCTCTTGGCGATTAAATTCGAAAATGGCAGATAATGGTCAGCTTGGCGCGACGTGTGCCGGGCGTGAGGGCTTTTTCCATGAAAACCGCAATGCTGGGCGCCGTTGCCGCCCTGACGCTGGCTGGCGCTTTGCCGGCTGCAGCGCAGAATATCGAATTCACGCTGATCAACAATTCTTCCCAGTCGATCCACTACTTCTACGCCTCGCCGGCCAATGAAGACCAGTGGGGCGAGGATCTGCTGGGCGACACCGGCACGCTCGAATCGGGCATGCAGGCGACGACCTATATCTATGATGGCTTGGACCAGTGCGTTTACGACTTCCGCTTTGAAAGCGCCGAAGGCGGCGAGCTCGAAGCCCGCGGCATCGATATCTGCACGCTCGGCAGCTACACCATTACCGACTGATTTCATCGGTCTGGTTCCGGCGCTGCCCCCACCGATTCGGGGCGGCGCCTTTTATGCCCGGCAAGCCTATTTCTGCGCCTTGCCATGCTTGAAGCCCCAAGCACACCCCCCTATATACGCCCCGAGGCCACGGAAACGGGCCAAATCAACCTACGAGGGACCCGCCCCGTTGGGCACGAAGCTGCTTTGCGAGAAGGGCTTCACACAAGGGTTCGCTGTAAAGAGAGGCTAGAGTAATGGCAAAAGTCATCGGTATCGACCTCGGTACAACCAATAGCTGCGTCGCCGTTATGGACGGCAGCAATCCTAAAGTGATCGAAAATGCCGAAGGCGCCCGGACCACCCCGTCCATGGTCGCTTTCTCCAAGGATGGCGAGCGCCTGATCGGCCAGCCGGCCAAGCGTCAGGCCGTCACCAATCCAGAAAATACCCTGTTTGCCGTCAAGCGCCTGATCGGCCGCCGCTACGACGATAAGGTCGTGGCCAAGGACAAGGGCCTCGTTCCCTTCAAGATCGTTTCCGCTGACAATGGCGACGCATGGGTCGAAGCCTCCGGCGACAAGTATTCGCCGAGCCAGGTTTCGGCCATGGTGCTGCAGAAGATGAAGGAAACCGCCGAAGCCTATCTCGGCGAGACCGTTACCCAGGCCGTGATCACCGTGCCGGCTTACTTCAACGATAGCCAGCGCCAGGCAACCAAGGACGCAGGCCGCATTGCCGGTCTCGATGTGCTCCGCATCATCAACGAGCCGACCGCTGCCGCGCTGGCCTATGGTCTCGACAAGAAGAATTCTGGCACCATCGCGGTCTATGACCTTGGCGGCGGTACCTTCGACGTGTCGATCCTTGAAATCGGCGATGGCGTCTTCGAAGTGAAGTCGACCAATGGCGACACCTTCCTCGGTGGCGAAGATTTTGACATGCGTCTCGTCGATTATCTCGCCGACGAGTTCAAGAAAGAGCAGGGCATCGACCTGCGCAATGACAAGCTCGCTCTGCAGCGCCTCAAGGAAGCTGCTGAAAAGGCCAAGATCGAACTTTCGAGCTCGACCCAGACCGAAATCAACCTGCCCTTCATCACGGCAGACGCTTCGGGCCCAAAGCACCTGACCTTGAAGCTGTCGCGCTCCAAGCTCGAATCGCTCGTTGACGACCTGATCCAGCGCACAATCGACCCGTGCAAGCAGGCCATGAAGGATGCCGGCGTTTCGGCTTCCCAGATCGACGAAGTCGTTCTCGTTGGCGGCATGAGCCGCATGCCCAAGGTCCAGGAAGCGGTCAAGCAACTGTTCGGCAAGGAACCGCATAAGGGCGTCAACCCCGACGAAGTCGTGGCGCTTGGCGCTGCCATCCAGGGCGGCGTGCTGCAGGGCGACGTCAAGGACGTGCTGCTGCTCGACGTGACCCCGCTCTCGCTCGGCATCGAAACGCTGGGTGGTGTCTTCACGCGCCTGATCGATCGTAACACCACGATCCCGACCAAGAAGAGCCAGACCTTCTCGACCGCTGAAGACAATCAGTCGGCCGTGACCATCCGCGTGTTCCAGGGTGAACGCGAAATGGCCGCGGACAACAAGCTCCTCGGCAATTTCGACCTCGCCGGTATTCCGCCTGCACCGCGCGGCGTGCCGCAGATCGAAGTGACCTTCGACATCGACGCGAACGGCATCGTCAACGTGTCCGCCAAGGACAAGGGCACCGGCAAGGAACAGCAGATCCGCATCCAGGCCTCTGGTGGTCTCAGCGACGCCGACATCGAAAAGATGGTCAAGGACGCCGAAGCCAATGCCGAAGCCGACAAGCGCAAGCGCGAAGCGGTGGAAGCCAAGAACCAGGCCGAATCGCTCGTCCACTCGACCGAAAAGTCGCTCAAGGACTATGGCGACAAGGTTTCGGCCGAAGACAAGTCGGCCATCGAAACCGCGATCAGCGACCTCAAGGGTGTGATCGACGGCGACAATGCCGACCTGATCAAGGAAAAGACCTCGGCTCTCGCCGAAGCTTCGATGAAGCTCGGCGAAGCCATGTACAAGGCGTCGCAGGCCGAAGCCGAAGCCAAGGCCAACGGCACGCGCGACGAAGAAGACGACGATGTCGTCGACGCCGACTTCGAAGAGGTCAAGGACGACGACAAGAAGTAAACGCTAGGCGTTTTCGATTTGGGCTCGGTGGAAACACCGGGCC
>CAJYKO010000160.1 GCA_913775215.1 uncultured Devosia sp.
CCCCTATTACGCTATGATCTAGCACTGCTTCGGAGGTGCCTTATTGGCGGCTTTGTTGAAGGTGCTGACCGTCATCAGGCGAGCTTTCTGCCGGCCTGTCTTGCGGATTATGTCGATGCGGATAATCCGGTCCGCATCATCGATGCTTTCGTCGGCGAACTCGACCTCGCCGAACTCGGCTTCGCCCGCCTGCAGCCGGCATCGACCGGCAGGCCTGGTTACGCGCCGGGCACGATGCTCAAGCTCTATGTCTATGGATTCCTGCATCAGCTGACCTCAAGCTGGATGCTGGAGAGCGAGGCGGGGCGCAACATCGAGCTGATGTGGTTGACCGGCAAGCTGGTGCCCGACTTCAAGACCATCGCCGACTTTAGCCATGACAATGCCAGCGCGATCCAGATCGCGTGCCAGCGCTTCGTTGCCGTCTGTCGTGCCCTTGGCCTGGTTGGTGGGGGCATGGTTGCCATCGATGAATCACGCCTGCGGGCGGTGAACACACACGAGGAGAACTACACCAAGGCCAAGCTGGCGCGGCGCACAGCTCATGTCGAAGAGAGCATTGCGCGTTATCTGGCCGAGCTTGAGTAAGCCGACAGTGCAGAGACCGGCCCGGCTACGCCGCGCATCGAGCACCTGACGGAGCGACTGGCCTCACTGCGTGGTCGGCTTGGCGAGCTAGAGGAGATTGGCCGGCAGCTGCAAGCGGCTCCCGATGAGCAGATATCGCTGACCGATCCGGATGCCCGCGCCATGGCGACCGGCAGCTATCATCGCGGCGTCGTCGGCTACAACGTCCAGGCGGCGTCGATACCCAGCACCACATCGTCGTCGCGAATGCGGTGACCAACCGCTGGCATGACCGCTCGCACCTGCTGGAGATGGCCACGGCGCACAGGCCGAGACCGGCACCGCAGAGATGATCGTCCTGGCTGACCGGGGATATTATGAGGGCGTGCAAATCCGTTCCTGCGCCGACGCCGGCATCATCCCGATGGTGCCCAAGCCCAATACGTCACCGGCTCAGGCGCGAGGTTTCTGGGTCAAGGCGAGGTTTGTGCATGAACCCCAGGCCTACACCTATCGCTGCCCAGCCGGTCAACAGTTCAGAAATGCTTTGCCAGGGTGGATGGTGGCAAGCTTATCAACGTCTATTGCAGCCAGAGGGCCTGCGGTGCCTGCGCCTCGTGTCCTCTCTGCACGGCAGGCAAGCAGAAATATGGCGCGGCAATCTGGATGAGACGCTGGCGACAATCAGGATGAGATTCTATGTCGCGGCGTTTGTGATGTTATCAGGTTGATGGTCGCGGGCAACACCGGCGTCGCCGTCTGATTGACGCGGAGCGTCAGTGGCGGATGTGTTCTTGATTGTCGCAAAGGAGGCCGGCCTTCCCCGTTGCCGTTTGGCCTTTATGGCCGATCGCTGGTAGATTTCGACGTTCATCTCGAAGATGGTGGCGTGATGGACCAGCCTGTCGACGGCGGCCAGCGTCATGGCTGGATCGGGGAAGACCTTGTTCCATTCTCCAAAGGGCTGGTTGGCGGTAATCATGATCGAGCGTCGCTCGTATCGTGCAGAGATGAGCTCGAACAGAACGCTGGTCTCGGCCTGGTCCTTGGTGACATAGGCGAGGTCATCCAGGACCAGCAGATCGAACTTATCGAGCTTGGTAATGGCTGCCTCAAGCTGCAGTTCGCGCCGGGCGAGCTGTAGCTTCTGGACGAGATCGGTGGTCCTGGTGAAGTGCACGCGCCAGCCATTTTCGATCAGCGCCAGGCCGATCGCTTTGCCGCCGCCCGGCGGGCCGAACATCAACACATTGGCTCCCTTTGCAAGCCAGCTGTCACCGGCCGCCATGGCGACGATCTGAGCCTTCGAGATCATGGGCACGGCTTCAAAGTCGAAGCTGTCGAGCGTTTTTCCCGGCGGCAAGTGGGCTTCGGCCAGATGCCGCTCAATACGCCGGTGGGCTCGCTCGGCAAGCTCATGCTCGGCAATGGCCGCCAGGAAGCGTGCCGCGGGCCAGCCTTCGCGATCGGATTGCTCGGCAAACCTGGGCCAGAGGGTCTTGATGGTGGGCAATCTTAGCTCGTTGAGCATGATGCCCAGGCGTGCTTCATCGACGGGATGGGTATTGGCCTTCATGCGCGTTCTCCAGCCATGTCCTGGGTTCCGACCAAGACCTGGTAGCTATCCAGGCAGACGGGCTGCACAAAGACCTGGGGCAAGTCGGCGGGATCTGGAGAGAACCTTCTCCGCAACGCCGCCAGATCAGGCAGGCTACCGGCACGGAGCACCTGACCCAACTCGCTGGCCAGTTCTGCTTCACAGTTGCGCTCATGGGCAAGCGCCAGGAGTTCGACTGTGATCTTGCAGGCGGGCCGTTCCGGCATCGCCGCACACAGCGCCTCGAACGCACGATGATATTCAGGCCGGGGGAAGAGTTTGTCGCGATAAACCAGGTGCAGCAGCGCCATGGGCTTCTTGCGCAAGGAGTGGATGACGTGATGGTAGTTCACCACCTAGTCATGCTTGCCGTTAGCCTGAGCGCGCCCTCTGGGCAGGGTCAGCAAATGCGTTCCGCCCATGAGCACTTCCAGCCTGTCATCGAACAGGCGAACCCTCAATCGGTGTCCGATGAGGCGGGAAGGCACGGTGTAGAACACCTTGCGCAAGGTGAACCCGCCCGTGCTGGAGACGGTGATGATCACTTCCTCGAAGTCCGTGGTGCGGCGCTCAGGCAGGACCTGCAGATGCGCTCGCTCCGCCTCGATGCCTTTACCGCGGCTCACATTGCGCCGGCCGATGATCTCGTCGACTAAGGCGCGGTAGGAGGCCAGATCCTCGAAGTCAGGGCTGCCGCGCATCAGCAAACCATCCCGGATCGCGCCCTTGAGATGACCATGAGCACTCTCGATCGAACCGTTCTCATGGGCCACGCCCTTGTTATTCCGCGTCGGGGTCATCCCATAATGAGTACAAAGGGCATCGTATCGCGTCGTCAGATCGCCTCGAGCCTCGGCGTCGAGATTACGGAAGGCGGCCGAGAGGCTGTCGCTGCGGTGATAATGAGGAGCACCACCGGCCGACCACAGGGCATTCTGAAGACCCTCTGCCAGAGCAACAAAGCTATCCCCGCCCAGAATGACATGGGCGCGTTCGAAGCCGGACCAGGGTAGACGGAAGTGGTACAGCAGGTGATCCAGCCGCTGCCCGGCGATGGTGACGCCGAGCCCGCCCATATCGGTAAAGTCCGAAAGCCCCAGCCGTCCCGGTTCGTGAACCTGCCGGAAGATGACCTCTCGTTCTGCACCATGGATGGCGCGCCAGGCGCGAATACGACGCTCCAGCGTACGGCGTATTCCGGACTGCAGGTCAGGGTGGCGGCGCAGCAGTTCCTCATAAATGGCAACAGGTCGCAGCCCCTGCGCTGCCTGCAGCAATGGCACAAATTCAGCTTCGAAGATGTTCTCCAGAGGATCGGGCCGCCGACGCTGCCGGGGGTCCCGCTTCTGGGACGGCAATACCGGATTCTCTAGCAGCCGGTAGCCTGTCGCGCGGCTTAGCCCGGCCTTGGCTGACGCCGTCTCGGTGGTGTGGTTTTGTCTGAGCTTCATGAAAAGCCTCATCTGATGATCGGTTACATGGCGCCCCGGCACAAAGGTGGTTCCCCAATCATGAAAACCACCACTGTACTGGGACGGCCGCGATCAAAGACCCCAAAATCGGGCAAAGCGATTGGTGCACGCCTCCGGTCGGGCTACGCCCTCCCTGCGACACACACCAACCGCTCCGTCTCATCCTGATTGTCGCTGAATTTCATCCTGTTGGTCGCGCTGCAGAGCGTCGTCAAGGCTAAGGAACCAGTGCTGGTTCAAGCACTCGGCCCGGAACTTGCCGTTGAACGACTCGATGTACGCATTGTCGGTGGGTTTGCCGGGCCGGGAGAAGTCCAGAACCACATCCCTCTGATAGGCCCACAGATCGAGGTCTCGGGAGATGAACTCGCTTCCATTGTCCACCCGGATCATCTTGGGATAACCCACCTCTTGGCAGACCCGCTCAAGCGTTTGCACGACATCTTCACCACGGTAGCTGAACCGCGGATCGGTGGCCGGCGCGTAGCGAGAATGGGTGTCGACGATGGTCAGGATGCGGAGCTTCCGGCCGGTGGCCAACTGGTCATGCACGAAGTCCATCGCCCAAATCTGGTTGGAATGGGTGGCATCCGTTCGGTCCTCCCTGAGCTCGGCCTTCACCCTTCGTTTTGGTGTTTTGTTGCGCAACTGTAGTCCCAACTCATTGTAAAGCCTACGAGTTCGCTTCATGTTAATTGCCCACCCTTCCCGCAGCAGTAGGACATGCACACGCCGATACCCGTATCGGACCCGGGTCTCGCAGATCTCTTTGATCCTGAGCTTAAGGTCGGCCTGCTCGCCGCGCTTGGACTTGTAGGTGTAGAGGGAGCGATCGATCCGCAGGGCTTCGCAGGCCCGACGCACCGACACCTTCCAGGTCTCCCTCACCACATCGACAACCTGACGCCGGCGGGCAGGCTTCAGAGCTCTTTTGCAAGGACATCCTGCAGCATGGCTTTGTCCAGGCTGAGATTCGCGACCAGGCGCTTGAGCTTGTCGTTCTCTTCCTCGAGCTGACGCAATCGCTTCACCTCAGAGGGCATTAGCCCGGCATAGCGTTTACGCCAGTTGTAAAACGTGGCTTCGGCAATCCCGGCCTTGCGGCAGACCTCGGCGACAGACGTGCCGTCTTAAGCCTGCTTCAGAACAAACGCGATCTGCGCCTTCAGAACCGAGGGTCCGCTTCAGCGAACACTTCGACGCCTTCCTCGGAACTCTTCATCTCCCGGTCAGGGATGATAACTGGAAAATTCCAGCTCAGAATGGTCCGAATTCACGGGAGCACGTCAATCACGTCAGAGCGCCTTTGCCGCCCGCGGCGCCTCAAGCTGACACTGAATAACTGAACACGTGTCCCCGAAAGGCCGCTCAGCAACCGAGTGCAAAAGCCAAGGCCACCGTAGTTTTTAACATTCGGATACGTATTCTACCTAATGTGCAGACGTGCCACATGCTGTTGTCCGAATTTCTGAAAGTCGTCGTGCTCGCCTCGAAAAATCAGGTCTTATCTCGATAAGATCGAATTTTGTTGGGCTGGTCGCGCGTTGCATTGGATGTCGTGTAGTTCTTTATCAAAGCGCTCGCCAAGCCGATCGATCAAATGTGGCAGTTGGCTATTTTGCCACAGCGATAGTTGAGGAGGTGATCGTCTTGCAGAATGATCACCTCCACGCGGATATTCGCGTAAGCAGGATTGAGGCGCTCAGTCACCCAAAAATTTTGATTGCCGGGGAAAGCGCAATTGAGCCTAGCCTTTTTACTGCGGATGGAGCGCTGAAAGGTTGGAGGGCAGCCTATGACGTCCGTGAAATCAGCATCCAGCAATATCGCGACATCACCGATGGCGATACTCAGACGCCTTTCACGGGTAGTCCTGGAGTCGTTGTCACGATGCCGCGGTTTCAAAACCACATCCGGCAAATTCGTGATCCCGAATTTCGTCTCATGGTCTATCGCGCTTATGGCGGGCGTTGCGCCATCAGCGGCGTGGAACTGATGCATGAGGGCGGCTTCTGTGGCCTGATCGCGGCGCACCTCTATCCGCATTCCAGAGAGATACACCACCGCGTCAGTGGCGGCATCCTAATGGATCCCACCTGGCACAGCAGGTTGGATGGCGGAGGGCTTATAATACATGACGACTATAGCTGGGAGCCGCGGCCCGAGGATGACCTAACGCGGGCCATAAAGCATCGATACTTGCACTTGCCGGAAAGTGAGGAGGACTGGCCGGATAAGCTGCTACTGGCGCGTCAACGCGCCCTTTTCGGTCGGTGAGAAGCGCAGATGAGTGGGGGACCTTGTTATGCGGACAAACCCTTATCGCCAAAAGGATAACGCTCGAGCTCAGGATTTGATCATTTGACTCGGCTGTCAACTTCTTAATGCCCTATGATAGCACAGATGGTGCCGCGGAACCATGCGCGCTCCTGCGGATCAGTACGTAGGATCATCGCGGCAGCTACTTGACGTCTTGCGTGCAGCCGCCATGCTGAAGCCCACTTTCGTCGTCATTTGCATTGGTTATGCAGTTCATCATTCGCTTTTGCCTTATCGCATTTCTTCTTGTTTCGCCGTCTGTGGCGCAAGTGCCCGGGATTTCTCCGGCGCCTGCGGAGGCTGAAAGTACGGATGCGGGGTCGACGCAGGCGGTCGATGACCTCGTGCGCATTCTTGAGGACGATACGGCTCGGGCGGCGCTGATCGAGCGCTTGAAGCAGGCAGCGCCGGCCGAGGACGCAGTACCGGCGGAGGAGGCGCTTCCCGATCTCAGCATCGCGCGGCAACTGGCGGAATATACGCGGAGCGTGGCGCAGGGGGCTTCGGCGACGGTGCGAGCCGTTGGCGGGATTTTTCTCAATTTCCGGCAAGCGATCAATGGCACGCTCAATGCCGACTACGAGCTGATCAGGACGCTGGGGATTAACCTTGGCATTGTACTGGTCGGGCTTTTTGGCAGTTTCTGGCTCTTCAAACTGCTGGCACAGCCAATGCTTGCGAAAATATCGCAGGGCCGGAAGAAGGGTAATGTCTGGAAAAAGCTTGGCATTGTCATCATCGGCACAGCGATCGATACACTGACCGTGGTGGCCGCCTGGGCTTTTGGCTATGTGCTGGCGCTTAATTTCGGAACGACGCCGAACGGGGAAATGGGGATCAACCAGAGCCTCCTTCTCAACGCGTTTCTCCTCGTCGAGCTCTGCAAGCTCGTGATCCGCGTGCTGCTGGCGCCGCGGCATATCGAACTGCGGTTCTTGCCGGTAACCGATGACAATGCAGCCTATTGGTCGTTCTGGCTGGCGCGAGTGATTTCGCTCCTCGGCTACACTTTCATGTTCGTCGCGCCGATGGCGCGGACGACCATTTCGCCGGCCGCGGCCGCAGCGATCCAGGTTCTGGTGATGGTGACGGCTGTCGTGGTCGGCGTGATTATTGTTCTCCAAAACAAGGACAATGTGCGGATCTGGCTATCCGAATTGTCGGCCAAGCATGGGCATTCCGGGCTGTGGCGTGTGCTGGCGGCTGTGGGGCAGCACTGGCATGTCTTGGCGATCACATATCTCTTGGCGCTGTTGGTGGTCTGGTTCGCCAATCCTGACGATGCCTTGCCCTTCATGCTCGGCGCGACCCTGCAATCGCTGATCGCAATCGTCGTGGGTTCGTTGATCGTCGGATTCATCAGTCGCTTCGTGAATGTGGGCCTGAAGCTGCCGGGCGATGTCAGCCAGCGGCTCCCGCTGCTCGAGAGCCGATTGAAGGCCTTTGTGCCGGCCGTGATGGCCGTTGTGCGCTGGGTGGTGATTGCCGGGGTGATCATCGCCATCGGCCAAGCCTGGGCGCTGTTCGACTTTGCCGGCTGGATTGGCAGCGACGAGGGATTGGCGGTTGCCGGGTCGGTCGTCTCGGCGGCGCTGATCATCCTTATCGCCATTATTCTTCACGTCGTCGTCGCATCCTGGGTCGAATACCGGCTGAGTGCCAATACCGGGCGCATGCCGACGCCGCGCGAAAAGACGCTGCTCAATCTCTTCAAAAATGCCTTTACGGTGGCGCTGGTCATCTTCGGAATGATGCTGGCCTTGGCGCAGATCGGGGTGAACATCGCGCCGCTCCTTGCCGGTGCTGGTGTGGTCGGCCTGGCCATCGGTTTCGGTGCGCAGAAGCTGGTGCAGGACATCATCACTGGCATTTTCATTCAGTTCGAGAATGTCATGAATGAGGGCGATGTGGTGGAGGCCGCAGGCAAGTCCGGCGTCGTGGAAAAACTGACCATCCGTTCGGTCACTATTCGCGATATGAGCGGTACGGTGCACCTGATCCCGTTTTCCTCGGTCGATCAGGTCTCGAACATGATGCGCGGTTTCTCGTTTTATGTGTCCGAGGTCGAGATTGCTTACGATAGCGATATCGA
>CAJYKO010000161.1 GCA_913775215.1 uncultured Devosia sp.
CGACCGGAAACTCCTCGAGATGTTCCCGGACAATCGCATCGTCACCAACTGGATCAGCCTCGCCAGCCAATACGTGCCTTTCGAGGGCCTCCCCGCCCGTATCGCCTGGCTCGGCCATGGCGAACGCACAGCCCTCGCCCGCGCCGTCAACACTATGGTCGCTTCGGGCGACCTCAAGGGCCCCGTCGCCTTCAGCCGCGATCACCTCGATGCCGGCGCCATGGCCCATCCCAATATCATGACCGAGCGCATGAAGGACGGCTCCGACGCCATAGCCGATTGGCCCCTGCTCGACGCCATGCTGCTTTGCTCGTCAATGGCAGATCTCGTCGTCGTCCATTCCGGGGGCGGCGGTTATGCCGGCTACATGACCTCTGCCGGCGTCACCGTCATCGCCGATGGCACGCCCGAAGCCGACGAGCGCCTCGACCGCGCCCTTACCAACGACACCGCCCTCGGCGTCATGCGCTATGCCGACGCCGGCTACGATGAAAGCTTTGAGGAAATCGCGGCCAAGGACATCCCCTATATTCGGCTCGATCAGACCTGATCGGCGAACGCCAGGACACACCTGCTGCCTTGACGCTAAAATCGGAACCGTGATCAGTTCGGGGCCGGAGGCGTGCAGCGGGGGATAATCGCCAACGCTCCAGTCCGGCCGTGGAGGCGGTCCGGTTGGAGCGTTCATGCTGCGGCACCAAGATCATAAGAAGGGAATGCCCAGGACCATGAAGACCTACGACGTCAAAGTTCATCCCTCCGCCGCCAATCTCAAGCGCGAAGACCAGCTCGCCTGGCACATTGCCGAGTTCGCCGCCAATTGCGGCCCGCTCGATGACGACGTCGTCGAAATGATCGCCTGCCGCATCGTTGACAATGCCAGCGTCGGTCTCGCCGCCATCAATCGCGCCCCCGTCGCCGCCGCCCGCGCCATGGCGCTGGCACATCCGCGCAAGGGCGGCTCGACCCTTTATGGTCTCGGCAGCGGCACCCGCGTCGATGCCGAATGGGCCGCCTGGGCCAATGCCACCGCCGTCCGCGAACTCGATTTCCACGACACTTTCCTCGCCGCCGACTATTCCCATCCCGGCGACGCCATCTCCCCGCTGATCGCCGTCGCCCAGCAACTTGGCCTTGATGGCAAGGACCTCGCCCGTGGCATAGCCGTCACCTACGAAGTCCATGTGGCTCTGGTGAAGGCCATCTCGCTCCACAAATACAAGAAAGACCACGTCGCCCACCTCGCCCCTGCGACCACCGCCGCAATCGGCGCCATGCTGGGCCTTCCCACCGAAGTGATCTTCCAGGCCGTCAACCAGGCCGTGCACCTGAGCTTTTCCACGCGCCAATCCCGCAAGGGCGAAATTTCGTCGTGGAAGGCCTATGTCCCGGGCTTCTCTGGCAAACTCGCCATCGAATGCGTCGATCGTGCCATGCGCGGCGAAGCCTCGCCCTCGCCGATCTATGAAGGCGAAGACTCGGTGCTCGCCTACATGCTCGGCGGCAAGAACGACGCCTATCAGGTCTCCCTCCCCGCTCTAGGGGAAAGCCCGCGCGGCATCATGGAAACCTACACCAAGGCCCACTCGGCCGAATATCAGGCCCAGGCCCTGATCGACCTCGCCATCGACCTCTCCAAAGAAATCGGCGACCTTTCCAAGGTCAAAGACATCCTTCTCGAAACCAGCCATCACACCCACAACGTCATCGGCACCGGCGCCAATGATCCGCAGAAGATGGACCCGGAAGCATCACGCGAAACGCTCGACCATTCGATCATGTATATCCTCGCGGTCGCCCTCGAAGACCGCAAATGGCACCACGTCGATTCCTACACCCGTGAGCGCGCCCGCACCCCGTCGACCGTCGCTCTCTGGCACAAGATCCGCACCGTCGAGGAACCCTCCTGGACCACGCGCTACCTCGATCCCAATCCGGACAAGCGCGCGTTCGGCGGCAAGCTCCTCGTCACACTCGATGATGGCCGTGTCATCACTGGCGAGCGCGGCGTCGCCGACGCCCACCCCAATGGCAACCACCCCTGGACCTGGCCCGACTATGCCGGCAAGTTCGAAACCCTCACCAGGGGCGAACTGGCTGAGGCGGATCGGAAAACCTTCCTCGACGCCGCCAAGGGTTTTGCCAACCTCGCCGCCGGCACGCTCGATGTGCTCATCCCCGCCCTTCCGCAAGGCAGCGTGACCCCGTCCAAGCCCACCGGCCAGGGCATTTTCGATCACGGTCTCGACTGATCCTGGGGCCAGACCGATCACTCCACTGCGCAACTGCCGGCGGCACGCTGCCGGCCTTTAGCCCATATTGACCACCGGAACTCCCGCATGACCGACCAAACCGAAGACCGCATCAAGCAACTCCTCGCCGAGCTGACCCTCGAAGAAAAAGTCTCGCTCCTCTCCGGCGAGGATTTCTGGTCGGTGCCTGCCGTCGACCGTCTCGGCATCGGCAAACTGCGCGTCAGCGATGGTCCCAATGGCGCCCGTGGCGGCGGTTCGCTGATCGGCGGCGTCAAGTCGGCGAGCTTCCCCGTGGGCATCGCCATAGGCGCCACCTGGAATGTCGAGCTGGCCCACGAAATCGGCACGGCGCTGGCCGATGAAGTCAAATCCAAGGGCGCACATATGCTGCTGGCGCCTACGGTCAATATCCACCGCTCGGTCACCAATGGCCGCAATTTCGAGTGCTATTCGGAAGACCCCTTCCTCTCAGCCGAACTGGCCGTTGGCTATATCACCGGCCTCCAGGATCAGGGCATCGGCGCGACCATCAAGCATTTCGTCGGCAATGAAAGCGAGATCGAGCGCACGACCATGTCGAGCGAGATCGACGAGCGAAGCCTCAGAGAAATCTATCTGATCCCCTTCGAATGGGCGGTGAAAAAGGCTGGCACCTGGGGCGTGATGAGCTCCTATAATCGCCTCAACGGCACCTTCACCTCCGAGCACAATTGGCTTTTGACCACCGTCCTCCGCGACGAGTGGAAATATGATGGCATCGTCATGTCCGATTGGTTCGGCTCGCACT
The DNA here is from genome assembly GCA_913775215.1 of uncultured Devosia sp. Taxonomy (GTDB): domain Bacteria; phylum Pseudomonadota; class Alphaproteobacteria; order Rhizobiales; family Devosiaceae; genus Devosia. The sequence continues at coordinate 3,043 of CAJYKO010000161.1, forward strand.
CGACCGCCGAAACCGTCAATGCCGGCCTCGATCTTGAAATGCCCGGCCCCGCGCGCGATCGCGGCCAGAAGCTGATCGACGCCGTCAATTCCGGCGCCGTCTCGCAAGCGACACTCGACAAGCGCGTCCTTGCCATGCTCCGCCTGATGCAGCGCACGGGTTCGCTCGACGATCATCGTCCGCATAAGGAAGAGGCCAATGATCGCCCCGAACACCGCGCCCTCATCCGCCGCGCTGGTGCCGAAGCCGCCGTTCTCCTCAAGAACCAGGGCATTCTGCCGCTCACCGGGAACGGCAAGATTGCCGTCATCGGCCCCAATGCCAAGCGCGCCCAGACCATGGGCGGCGGTAGCGCGCAACTTAACGCCCACTATCGCATCTCGCCTTGGGAAGGTCTCGTTGGCCAGCTCGGCGAAACCCGCCTCACCTACGCCCCCGGCTGCATCAATGATCGCTTCGAGCCCCTGCTGCGCGGCACGCTGAAGGTCGATTATTTCGCCAACGAAAAGCTCGAAGGCACCCCGGTCCATACTGATACCATGGAAGACGCCCAGGCCTTCTGGATCGGCCAGGTCGCCGAGGGCAAGGTCGATCCCCTCCACTTCTCCGCTCGCCTCACCGGCAGCTACACCCCCGAAAACACCGGCTCGCACCGCGTCGGCATCTATTCGGCCGGCTTCGCCAAGGTCTATGTCGATGGCAAGCTCGTCGCCGACGCCTGGACCAATTGGACCAAGGGCCGCACCTTCTTCGAAGAAGGCTGCGACGAAGTCGTCGGCACGATCGACATGGAAGCGGGCCGCACCTACGAAATCACCATCGAATTCGGCACCAAGGAATTCGCCACGCTCGGCCTCGCCGCCTTCGCCTGCGGCATCGGCTTCCCGCTCGGCGATCAAGCCATCGCCGACGCAGCCGCTCTCGCCGCCGGTGCCGACGTCGCCCTCGTCTTTATCGGCCGCAATGGCGAATGGGACACCGAAGGCAGCGACCTCGACGGTATCGAACTCCCCGGCCGCCAGAACGAGCTCGTTGCCGCCATCGCCAAGGCCAACCCGAAAACTGTCGTCGTCCTCCAGACAGGCGGCCCCGTCGAAATGCCTTGGATCGATCAGGTCGAAGCCGTGCTTCAAGCATGGTATCCCGGCCAGGAAGCCGGCAATGCCATCGCCGATGTGCTGACCGGTGCCGCCGAACCTGGTGGCCGTCTGCCCCAGACTTTCCCTGTGCGCTGGGCCGATAATCCAGCCCATAGCCAGGACCGCGAAGTCTACCCTGGGCTCGAAGGCAAGGTGCGATACGAAGAAGGCATCTTCGTCGGCTATCGTCACTACGACCGTCTCGGTTTGACCCCGCTCTACCCCTTCGGCTTTGGTTTGAGCTATACAAGCTTCGCCCTCAGCGACCTTTCCGTCGATGAATCACGGTTTGAGGCCGATGGCGCCGTCAATGTTAACGTAACGGTAACGAATACGGGTCCGCGCGCGGGCTCGACGGTGGTCCAACTCTACGTCGGCGATGCCCAAGCATCCTCCCCGCGCCCGGCCAAGGAACTCAAGGCCTTTGCTAAAGTCGCCCTCGCGGCCGGCGAGTCCAAAAAAGTTATCCTCGCCCTCGACGCCCGCTCCTTCGCCTTCTTCCGCACCGAAGCCAAGCACTGGCTGGTCGAGGCCGGCGACTTCTCCCTTCATGTCGGCCAATCCTCCGCCGACCTGCCGCTCTCCGCAAAGTTGACGCGCAACACCACCCTGATGCTGCCCGTCTAACGCGCTGCGCCGCCACGACATTAAGCCCTCCGCCCAAAAAGGTCGGAGGGCTTTTTCATGCCCGCCGAAGCCTCTTTGCCCGTATATCTGAACTTGACACTCAGGTTAAATTAACCCAAGACACGCCCGAACTTGCTTGAGCCCGGAGACCCCGATGAGCCGTCTCGAAGCAGTCGGTATCGACGCCGGCTACGCCGACGCCCCCATCCTCGATGCCGTCGATCTCCTCGTCCCCGATGGCAAGGTCACCGTCCTCGTCGGCCCCAATGGCTGCGGCAAATCCACCCTCCTCAAGACACTCGCAAGAATTCTCTCCCCGTGCCGCGGCCAGGTGCTTCTCGAAGGCAAGGACATCCACGCGCTCAACACCCGCGCCGTCGCCGCAAAACTTGGCCTCCTCCCCCAAGGCCCCGTCGCCCCTGAGGGCCTGACCGTCCGCGAACTCGTCTCCCAAGGCCGCTATCCGCACCAGTCGCTCCTTCGTCAATGGACCCGCGCCGACGAAGAAGCCGTTGAATCCGCTATCGAAACAGCCGGTATCACCCAATTCGCCGACCGCAGCGTCGATACGCTTTCCGGCGGCCAACGCCAGCGCTGCTGGGTCGCCATGGTCCTCGCTCAGGAGACCCGTCTCATCCTTCTCGATGAGCCCACGACCTTCCTCGACCTCAAAGTCCAGGTCGATCTGATGGACCTTTTCGCGAGCCTTGCCCACGATCGCGGCCACACGCTTTTAATAGTTCTCCACGAACTCAGCCTCGCCGCCGCCTATGCCGACTATCTCGTCATGATGAAGGACGGGAAGATCGTTTCCGCCGGCGAACCCGACGACATCTTCACTGCCGAGCGCCTGAAACACGTCTTCGATCTCGATGCCAGCGTGCTCCGCGATCCGGTCAGCGGCCGCCTCGTTTGCGTGCCCGTCGGTGCGCGTCGTCGCATCGTCGAGGCAGCACAGTGACGGTAGCAGCCGCACCATCGCCCGTTCGCCACACCGCCCGCTCCTGGTCGAGCGTCCCCATTCTGCTCGCCGTGCTCGTCGGTCTTTTCCTTCTCCACATCGCCGTGGGCGCAAAATCCCTGCCGCTCGGTACAGTCGTCGACGCCTTTTTCGCGTTCAATTCCAAGAACTTCGACCACGTCATCGTCTTCAACCTGCGCCTGCCGCGCGCCGTGATCGCTATTGTCGTTGGCGCCAGCCTCGCTCTTGCTGGTGCGCTGATGCAGGGCGTCACCCGCAATCCTCTCGCCGATCCGGCCCTCCTCGGTCTCACGAGCGGCGCCGCTTTTGCCGTCGTCATCGCCACCTCGGTCTATGGTCTCGCGACCATGGCCCTCCTGCCCTGGATCGCCATGGCCGGAGCCCTCGGCGCCGCGGCAATCGTCTACATCATCGCCCGACTTGTCCCCGGTGGAGCCACCCCGCTGAGCATGACTCTCGCCGGCGCCTCGGTCAGCGCCTTCCTCGGGGCCGTCATCTCCGCCATCCACCTCCTCAACCAGGAAACCTTTGAAAACCTTCGTGTTTGGCTCACCGGCAGCCTCGCTGGCCGCGACGTGACCATGCTCTACTACGTCGGCCCGCCCATGCTGGCCGCACTCCTCGCCGGAATTCTCCTCGCTCCACGCGTCACGGTTTTGGCCATGGGCGACGACGTTGCCCAAGGCCTTGGCGTCCGCACCGGCCCGCTCAAAGCCCAACTTCTTGCCGTCGTCGTCGTGCTCACCGCCGGCGCCGTCGCCCTCGCCGGACCCCTCGGCTTCATCGGTCTCGTCATCCCCCATGTCGTCCGCCTCTATGTCGGTTCCGACTATCGCTGGATCGTCCCCTATGCCGCCCTTGCTGGCGCCGCCTATCTCCTCGGCGTCGACATCATCGCCCGCGTCGCTATCCCGCCGCGCGAAATCTCGACCGGCATCATCACCGCCATGATTGGAGCGCCGCTCTTCGTCCATCTCGTGCGCCGGAGGACACGATGAGCCACGCCACCACCGCGCCCCGCCACGTCGTCCTTCGCCTCTTGGACGAACGAATCGCGCTCCGGATCCCCTTCCGCGCCCTCATCATCGCCGCCGCACTCACACTTATCCTCGTCCTCGTGATGAGCA
>CAJYKO010000162.1 GCA_913775215.1 uncultured Devosia sp.
GCCAGCTGTCCTCGATTTCGCCGCTCGCATTGGCGGCGAACAGGGACTGCTCGTTAATATCGAACCAGAAGAGCTGCTGGCGGGCGGCGTGCCAGAACGGGCCTTCGCCCAGTTCGGATTTGCTGTCGATGAGGAGACGTGCCGTTTCGGTCATGCCTTGGCTCCCTTGTCATAGGCGGCAACGGCGGTCGCGGCGCGCTCGGCGACGTCCGCTTCGCTCATGCCGGGTTTGAAGATGTACGTACCGAGGCCAAAGCCGGCGCAGCCGACCGCGAAGAACTCGTCGAAATTGTCGGGATTGGCACCGCCCACGGCGTAGAGCGGCAGGGCAGGCGGGAGAACCGCCTTCATCGCCTTGATGCCCTTGGAGCCCAACACTTCGGCGGGGAAGAACTTGAGGCCGGTTGCGCCAGTGCGGATCGCCTTGAAGGCATCGCTGGGCGAGAACACGCCGGGATAGGATTTAAGGCCGAGGCGGACGGTCTCGGCGATCACGGCTTCATTGGTGTCTGGCGAGACAATGAAGGTGCCGCCGGCGGCGGCGACGGCGCGGACATCTTCTTCTGTGAGGACGGTGCCGGCGCCGATTTCGGCACGATCGCCCAGCGCCTTTGCGGCGCGCGAAATGCTTTCGACGGCGTTGGGCGAATTCAGCGGCACTTCGATCAGCGTGATGCCGGCTTCGACGAGGGCGGTGCAGACCGGCACGGCTTCGTCATTGGTGATGCCGCGCAGGATGGCGATGATATGGCGATGGGACATGGTGAGAGTTCCTTCAAGCGGCGGTGCGGGCGGCCTTGAGGCCGGCGAGGACGACGGCAGTGGCATCGACCGGACGGCCGGCGGCACCGGCCATTTCGAGCACCTGGCCATAGAGAGAGCAGAGAACGTGCGAGCCTATAAGGGGCACCGGCTCGTTACCGATCTGGTGGCGGTTGGCGGCAATTTCGGTGCCGATAAGGAGGCCTGAAAGATAGCCGGCGCACCAGGCGGCGGAGCGGCCGGAAACGAGGGCGCTGGCGCGGACGCGGAACAATTGGCCGAGGAGATCGGCTGGCCGATCGAGGCCATCACGGGCACCGGCGCTGAAACCGTCACTGCGTTCAGGGCCGTTCTGGTCGCCGGTCAGCGAATGGCGCAACACGGATTGGGTCGAAAGCAGTTCGAACATTTCGCCGGTCATGGCGGTGGTAAAATGCTCGATCTTCGTGCCGTCGAGCAGCGCCCATTTGGAATGCGTGCCGGGCATGCAGACGAGGCCGGAATAGCCGGGCAGGGTGGCAGCGAGCCCCAGGAGCTGGGTTTCTTCACCACGCATGACATTGTCCCCGCCCTGCTTCTGGCAGACGCCGGGCAGGATCGAGACGTTGAGCTTGTCAGAGCCGCTTTCGGGATGGACGGCGCCCTTAAGAAGGCCAGAAAGGTCAGTCGGCGCTTCGAGATAGGGCGCTTCGAGCCATCCCTGGCGGGCACCGGCCATGCCGCAAACGACGACGTCGGTCTTTTCGGTGAGCGGAATATCGGCGAGCAGTTCGGCGAGCGCGGCAGGAAACTCTTCGCGCGTCAGCTTGCCCATGCCCTTTGGCGAACTGCGCGACGCCAAGACGTTTCCGGAATGGTCCAGGGTCCAGCCGCGCAAATTGGACGTGCCCCAATCGACTGCAATCCAGGCAACAGATTCGCTCAAACACGCCTCCTCGACGAACACCGCTACAAAGCGGCGCGACCCTAATTGGGTTCTTGCGCCCTGAACAGGGCCATCAGCGCACCGGCTATCGGAGAGCTGAAATGTGTTCTCCGCGATTGGTAAGATTTTCAGAGCGTTCCGGCACATCTGCCCCCTGTTGCCCCACACAAATCAATTGTATGATTTTTTCAATGGGAGCCGTTCACAGCGGCGCTTGCCGTGCTAGAACGGCAACCAGCAAGGCCCACGGTCCGCGCGATGCGGACGGATAAGGAATTTGACGATGACGACTGATAACAGCGGCGCTCCGAAGAAGCTGCGTTCGCGCGCATGGTTCGACAATCCCGAAAACCCGGATATGACCGCGCTTTATCTCGAGCGCTATATGAATTTCGGTGTCTCGCGCGAAGAACTTCAGTCGGGCAAGCCGATCATCGGCATCGCGCAGACCGGCTCGGACCTCAGCCCCTGCAACCGTCACCACATGGTGCTGGCCGAACGCGTGCGTGAGGGCATTCGTGAAGCCGGTGGTATTGCCATCGAATTTCCGGTGCATCCGATCCAGGAAACCGGCAAGCGTCCGACGGCTGGCCTCGACCGTAACCTTGCCTATCTCGGCCTCGTCGAAGTTCTCTATGGCTACCCGCTCGATGGCGTGGTGCTGACCATCGGCTGCGACAAGACGACCCCGGCCATGCTGATGGGCGCCGCCACCGTGAACATTCCGGCGATCGCGCTGTCGGTCGGCCCGATGCTCAATGGCTGGCACAAGGGCGAGCGCACCGGTTCGGGTACGATCGTCTGGAAGGCACGCCAGATGATGGCGGCTGGCGAGATCGACTATGCCCAGTTCATTGAACTCGTGGCCTCGTCGGCGCCGTCGACCGGCTACTGCAATACGATGGGCACGGCGACGACGATGAACTCGCTGGCTGAGTCGCTTGGCATGCAGCTGCCCGGTTCGGCCGCCATTCCGGCACCCTACCGCGATCGGCAGGAAATGGCCTATCGCACCGGCAAGCGTATCGTCGATATGGTGCACGAAGACCTCAAGCCTTCGGACATCCTCACCAAAGACAATTTCATCAACACCATCGTCGTCAATTCCGCGATCGGTGGCTCGACCAATGCCCCCATACACATCCAGGCCATTGCCAAGCATATCGGCGTGGAACTGGACCTGCAGGACTTCCAGACTTACGGCCACAAGGTGCCGCTGCTCGTGAACCTGCAGCCAGCCGGCGAATATCTCGGCGAAGACTACTACCATGCAGGCGGCGTGCCGGCGGTGGTCAACGAACTGATGAAGCAGGGGCTCATTCGTGAGAACGCGCCGACCGTCAATGGCAAGAGCATCGGCGAAAACTGCCGCAATACGCCCATCCAGGACGAGAAGGTCATCCGTCCGTTCGATCAACCGCTCAAGACCGATGCCGGCTTCCTCGTGCTGCGCGGTAATCTTTTCGACAGCGCGATCATGAAGACCTCGGTGATCTCGTCGGAATTCCGTGATCGCTACCTCAACAACCCCGAGCATCCGGGCATTTTCGAAGGCAAAGCCGTCGTGTTCGATGGTCCTGAGGACTACCACCACCGGATCGACGATCCGTCGCTCGACATCGACGAAAATACGCTGCTCTTCATGCGTGGCGCTGGCCCGATCGGTTATCCGGGTGCCGCCGAAGTCGTCAACATGCGGCCGCCGGCTTACCTGATCAAGAAGGGTATCAGCTCGCTCGCCTGTATCGGTGACGGCCGTCAGTCGGGGACTTCGGGTTCGCCCTCGATCCTCAATGCTTCGCCGGAAGCGGCTGCGGGTGGCAACCTTGCCATTCTGAAGACCGGCGACCGCGTCCGCATCGATCTCAACAAGGGTGAAGCCGATATCCTGATCTCGGCCGAAGAGATCGCGACTCGTCGTGCAGCGCTCGAGGCTGAAGGCGGGTACAAGTATCCCAAGCACCAGACGCCGTGGCAGGAAATCCAGCGCGGTATCGTTGGACAGCTCGGCGAAGGCGCGATCCTCAAGCCCGCCGAGAAGTACCAGCG
>CAJYKO010000163.1 GCA_913775215.1 uncultured Devosia sp.
CACCGGCCCGATAGAAACGTCATGGGCCAAAAGATTGCAAGAGGGGCACGGTTGGGCCCGGGCAATGTTTGGGCTGGACTTTGCCGCACCGTCACAATTGCCCGGTTTTATTGCCTCATCCCTTAACACCGGCCGAGAGCATGATCGCCTGCGTCACGCGGCGCTGGAAGATCAGATAGACCACCGCCACCGGCAGGCCCGCCACGACCGCCGAGGCCATGAGCTTGCCATAGACGATGCCATAGGCGTCTTTCACCTGCGTGATGCCCACTGGCACGGTCATAGTCGCCTCCCCGGTCGCCGCCAGGAAGGGCCAAAGAAAGCTGTTCCAGGCGCCGATAAAGGTGATGATGGCAAGCGAAGCCGTGACGCCCCAATTCATTGGCAGATAGATGCGAAAGAGGATTTTGAGATGCCCCGCAGAATCCATCTGCGCCGCCTCGCGAAACTCCTTGGGCACGCTATCGAAAAACTGCTTGTAGACGATGATCACCACCGGAACGATCAGCTGCGGCAGGATGATCCCGGCCCAGGTATTGAGGAGCTTGAACTGGGCCATCAGCACGAAGTGGTTCACGATCAGCGCCTGCATCGGCACCATGAAGCACGCCAGGATCAGCACATAGATCACCCGCCGTCCGGGGAAATCGAGCTGGCTCAGCGCATAGGCGCAGCCCGCCGAGGAGACGATCACCAGGGCAGTGATGATGAGCGAGGTCACCATCGAGTTGACGTACCAGATGCCGATATTGGTGTTGTTCCAGATGTGGATATAGCTGTCGAACGTAACCCGGTTGGGGATCAGCGAATTGCTCCCCGAGATCACTTCGCCATCGGGCTTGATCGAGGTGATCACCGCCCAATAGATCGGGAAGAACGAGGCGAGCGCGACAAGAATGGTGATCGCCGTCAGTGCGAGCCCGATCATGTCGATGGGGCCATCGCCTCGGCTGCGTGCAGCGGCTACTGCCTCGCGATTGGTAAGGGCTTCGGCGCTCATTTCTCACCTCGCGCCCGCAGGACTTGGTACTGCAGCACTGACAGAACAATGATCATCAGGAACAGCAGCATGGCGGCCGTCGCTGCCTCGCCGCCCTTGTTCTGCTGGAAGGCCAGCTTATAGACATATTGAACCAGCGTGATCGTCGCATCCTGCCGCCCGCCGATCGAGAACAGATAGACTTGATCGAAAATCTTGAGCTGCGCGATGAGCTGGATGGTCAGCACCAGCGCCGTCACCGGCCAGATCAGCGGCCAGGTAATTCTTTGGAACTGCCGCCAGCGCCCCGCACTATCGAGCGACGCCGCTTCGTAAATTTCGGGCGAGATATTCCGCAGGCCAGCGATGAACAACAGGATATTGAACCCCATGGTCCACCAGAGGGTGACGAAGGCGACCGTGGGCATGAAGAGCGGAATGGTGCGCGTCAGCGAGATCGGCTTGCCACCATTAAAGAGCGCGACGAGCCCCTGCACGAGGCCATATTGCACGTCGATGATCCAGTTCCAGGTGAGGAACACCACCGAAACCGGCAGGATATAGGGCAGGAAGAAGCAGGCGAGCACAAAGCCCTGCACCGGGCCCTTGAGCCGGTTCACCGCCATGGCGATGACAAGGGAAACGAGCGTATTTGGAATGACCGTCAGCAACACGAAATAGGCCGTGTTCCAGAACGCTTGGTGAAAGAGCTTATGGGTGAGGATTTTGACGTAATTGTCCCAGCCCACCCAATCGCCCGTCCCGATCAACGGCGCCTTAGTGAAGCTGAGCATGGCCATCTGGATCGTCGGCCAGACGAACAAGACCCCATAGATGAGCACGAACGGGCCCACCAGGATCAGCGCCACCAGATATTCCTGCCGTTTGTCCCTGAGCATTTTTACACCTTCCCGCCCCTGTGCAGTGGGAGGGGTACGGGCGCAAGCCCGCACCCCATGCTCGATTAAAGCTGCCCGTTCAAATCATCCCGCATCTGCACGGCGGCATCTGCAGGCTCGATTTCACCCGTGGTGGCTGGATTGATGAAATTGCTCCACGCATCGCCAAGCGGCGCGGCGGGACCGGCGAGCACGGTGCGCGGGTCGAACACGGCCGTATCGGCAAACCCTGCATAATCGGACTGCGGCTTCAGCGCCTGGAATTCGGCGCTTTCACGCACCGCGTTGAACGCCGGGATATGGCCCGCGCCGGCCCAGTCAAGCGAGTGCTGGTCCATCCAGGCGATCACCTTCATTACCGCCGCGCGCTTTTCGGCGTCGGCTTCCTTGCCGGCATTGGCCGGAATGACGAAAGCATGCGAGTCAGACCATGCGGCCTTGGTCTCGAACAGCGTCGGCAGTTCGACCGCACCCCATTCGAAGAGTTCCCCCTTGGCATGGAGATCGACCATGGTCGGGATTTCCCAATTGCCCATGATGAAGAACGGCGACTGGCCCGAGGTAAAGAGAGCAAGCGCCGCCGGGCTTTCGACCTGAGCCGGCGTATAACCGCTATCGACCCAGCCCTTCACCACTTCAATGGCATTGGTGAGCTTGGTGACGTCCTCGTCCGTCGGGAAGAAACCGCCCGCGGCCTCGTCGAACATCGTCCCGCCCTGCTGGCCAAACAGCGAATAGATCGTGCGGTAGCGATCGCCCGTCGGGGTCGAGATGCCGTATTTCCCGTCCTTGGTGAAATCAGCCAGGATCTTGTTGAAGTTCTCAAGCCCATCGAGGCCCTTCGGCAGCCCATCGTCGCCGATGAGGCCAGCTTCGGCGAGCATGTCCTTGTTATAATAGAGAATGAGCCCGTGCTGATCGAACGGTACGGCATAGCGCGTGCCATCGACCTTGCCGGCATCCGACGCAGCCGTCGTAAAGTCCGCATCGGAAATCCCGGCGCCCGACATATCCTCGTCGGTGATCTCGCTCAGCGTGCCGCTATCGACGGCGAGCGGAATGCGGCTCAAGTGATAAGTCGCGATATCGGGCCCTTCCCCGATCGCTGCCGAGGTCTGGAGCTTGGTATAGAACGGCGTGCCCCATTCGAGCGTCGTGTTCTCGATGGTGATTTCGCCTTGGTGCTCGGTGTTGAATTGGTCGATCAGCGCCTTCATGCGCACGCCGTCGCCGCCGGCGAGAAAATCCCACCAGACCACATTCTGCTGGGCCGCAGCGGCATGGGTCAGCGCCATCAGCGCCGTCGACACCAAAGCCAGTCGCTTCAAAGTCTGTTTCATATTTTCCTCCCAAACATGCCCAATGCATGCATTCATCCAGCCGGGGATTGTTGTTGTCCCGGCGGAAACTCTCCTCAGTTGGCGTGATAGGCCCGCCCGTCGGCATCGAAGAGATGCACCGCCGAGCCGTCCACCTTGAGCCGCACCGGCTGCCCCGCTTCGAGGGTCGACTTACCGATATCGTCGCCAACAACCACCGTGCCGTCTTCGAGCCGCGTATGAATGAGCGTCCGGTCCCCCAGCCGCTCCACCAGCGCAATGGTCCCGGCCACCTCGCCATCCGGTGCGACGCGCAGCGCATCGGGCCGCACGCCAAAGGTCAGCCCCTGCCCCAGGCTCGGCACGAGCGCGGTTGGAATGGTCGTCGGAATGCGGGTGCCCGCTGCCGTTACCACCACGCGCCCGCCCACATCGGCCAGCGCCGTCACCGGCAAAAAGTTCATCGAGGGCGAGCCGACAAAGGCCGCCACGAACCGGCTCGCGGGCTTGGAATAGACCTCCATCGGCGTGCCGATCTGTTCGACCTTCCGGTTGTTCATGACGACGATCCGGCTTGCCAGCGTCATCGCCTCGGTCTGGTCATGGGTCACGAAAATCATCGTTGTGCCGATGCGCTGATGCAGTTGCGCCAGCTCGACACGCGTCCGCACCCGCAGGCCCGCATCGAGATTGGAAAGCGGCTCGTCGAGCAAAAACGCCTTGGGCTCGCGCACAATGGCCCGGCCAATAGCCACGCGCTGGCGCTGCCCACCCGAAAGCTGAGCCGGCCGCCGATCGAGCAGCGGCCCGATCTCAAGCATCCGCGCCGCTTCATCCACGCGCCGCGCAATTTCCGCCTTGTCGGTGCCGACATTTTCGAGCCCAAAGCTCATATTCTGGCGCACCGTCATATGCGGATAGAGCGCATAATTCTGAAACACCATGGCCACCTCGCGCTGGTTCGGCGGCAGCTGGTCGACCCGCTTGTCCCCGATATGGATTTCCCCACCATTGACCGCCTCGAGCCCGGCGATCATCCGCAGTAAAGTCGATTTCCCACAACCCGACGGCCCGAGAAACACGATGAATTCGCCCGAGCGGATATGCATGCTGACGCTATCGAGCACCTGCACGGCGCCATAGGACTTGCTGACATCCCGAAGGACGATATCGGCCATCTCTTTCCTCCTTGTGGCGAAGCCGTCGGCTCTCCGGCCAATCGGCTCCTTCTGCACCTCTCCCTTCGGGGGAGAGGTCGACGCGTAGCGGCGGGTGAGGGGGCCTGTAATCCCCTACCTCCCGAAGCCCCCTCATCCGGCGCTGCGCGCCACCTTCCCCCCAAGAGGGAGAAGAATGGCCCGGCGCTCGCCTCTTATTCCTCTCTCTCGGGGAGAGGTGGCTCCGCGAAGCGGAGTCGGTGAGGGGGGCCTCAGCGCAAACTTCCCTCATCCACCTTCAACTCCGCCGCCGTCGTCACCAGCCCATCGAACAGCGCCGCTGCGACCGGATCGGCGCCTGCCGCTTCCCGCGTCAGCCGGAACGTCGTCGCAACGACGCCGCCCCGCCCGACCCGCTTCTCGCCAATGATCGCTGCCGGCTTGTGCACCCAGCCGCAGACCATCCCCGAGATAACGTTGTTGCCAAACTCCCAGGGCCTGAACCCGGTCAGCAGGTGATGCGGCACGACATCGGAAAAGCTCAGATCAAAGATCGGCCCGCCGGGAATGTCCGCAAACGCCCCCTCACGCCGCACCCACGAGAACCCGGCAATCCAGTCCCCGCGCCAGATCGTGCCATCGCGCTCGACAAGGCTGATCCCCGGCAAATGCTGATCGAGACTCGGCCGGAACTTCTTGCCATCGGCCACGATGGAGCGATGCGGCAATTCCCCGTCCGGCATATCCGTCCGCAGGTTCTTGTTAGTCTCGACGGTGCCATCGGCAAGGATCAGGTAGCGCGCCCCCGCCTTGATGGCTTCAACATCGTCCCCATCCACGGCATGCACCAACACCACATCGGCCTCGGCCGCCGGTACCACGCGGTAACCGAGGCCGGTGGCGTAGCTTGCGAGAGAAGGATCGGCTGCGGCTATGGAGGCTCGCCCAGCCGTTTCGCGCCGGGAGTAGAGCGCGATCTCGCAAGTGTTGCGCGCGAGGACCGTCCCATCGGCCTCGAGCGCGAACGCAATAGACAGCATGCGACTGCCGCCGCCCGCAGGCAGGGCAAAGCCGACCTTACCAAGATCGACGGTCGAAACCTTTCCGGTCGCCGGCACGTCGACCGATCCTGAAACTTCCCCGCTCCAGCGCAGCACCGCGCCGGCCGGGATAGTCTCGCCACCAGTGCCGATCTTCAGCGCGATATCGAGCGTCTCACCGACATAGGCCGAGTAGCGCGCCGGCCGCGGCACGATGACGATATCGGCGTTGATCGTCCCAAACACATCGTGAAAAACGCGCGGATTGCGCTCTATATCGAGGAGACCGTTGGCCTCCCAATGCACGTCCGTCAGTTCCGTGATCACATAGCCCATGATCGAGGAATAGCGGCGCATCTCCTCGATCTCGTAGCGCAGGTTCATGAACTGATACCACTGCACCTGCTCGATGAAGGCATCGAACGAGCCGAAGGTTTTGGCCAGATCGAGCGCCCCAAAGCGATCCTCGATGCCATGCGGCAGCGCCACGCCATCGCCCCAGAGCGAGCCGGTCTCGAACCAATCCGGCTCCGAGCCATCCTCGCGCCGTAGCTTCTTCGGATCAGGCAGGCCCCAGACGCCGAATTCGGAAACGATCAGCGGCTCGTCGCCCTTGCGTTCCGCATCGCCGAGGCTCGAAAAAGTCCAATCAGCACCGGCGGCAAATTGTGCGGTAATGTCGTCCCATTCCTGCCGGCGCTCCGGCACCGAACGATAGTAGTGATAGTCGTTGATGTCGGTCTTGACGTGGAAGTTGGGGAAGCAAGCCGAGTTGTCGACGACAAGGCGCGTCGTGTCCTCGGACTTCAGCCAATCGTAGGTATCCTTGACCCACTGCCGATGCTCGGCATTTTCGAGCATGCGGGTACCCCAGTCCTCATTGATGATCGTCCAGCAAATGATCGAGGGGTGGTTGCGGTCACGCTTCAAAATGCCCGTCATCGTATCGCGCATGCGCTGCGCCGATTTCGAGGTAAAGTTCGCAACGTTCGGAATTTCGGTCCAGACCAGCAAGCCAAAACGGTCGGCCACGTCATAATAGCGCGGGTCCGGCACCTTGATGTGGCACCTGAGCGTATTGAGCCCAAGCTCCTTGGCCTTCTTGGCCTGATCTTCCAGGAATTCCAGCGAAGGCGGCGTGTAGATGCCGTCGGGGTAGTAATCCTGATCGAGCGCGCCGCGCATATAGATCGGCTCGCCATTGAGCAGGATTTTTCCGTCGCGCGTTTCGACCGAGCGGAAACCAAAACGCTCCTCGACCACATCGACCTCGTCGCCGAGGGAAATCGTCAGCGTATAGAGATTGGGTTGGTCGATACCCCAGAGCTTTGGCGCAGCAACCCGCATTTCCGCAGCCACGGAAGCCGCCGCCGTCACCTGTGCTTCAGCAACCGCATTGCCGTCAGCATCGCGCACGGTCAGCGCCACCGGCAAGCCTGCCGCCGCAGCCGAAAAATCCAGCTCCGCCTTCACAACTCCATCGGTCCCGGCAGCGATCACCACTGCTTCCAACCGCCGCGCATCCCGCGCTAGGAGCGACACCGACTGCCAGAGACCGCCAATCCGGCCATACCAGGAAATCTTGCCATGCGGCACTTCGCCAAACGGGAAATCCGGAAAGGCGCGATGATCGGCCGATGGCATGGTCACCCGCAACTCGACCTCGTTGGTCGCACGCAGCAGAGAAGTGTCGAGCACGAACTCGAACGGCAGGAATGCGCCTTCGTGGCTCCCGAGCTTCTGCCCGTTGAGGAAGACTTCGCAGAAATAGCTCACCGCACCAAAGCGCAGCGCCAGTTCCTGCCGGTCCCAGCCCACAGGCACGGCAAAGCTGCGCTTGTAAACGGCATGGCCAAAGGTATCGACGAGGTCTGAGAATTCGGCCTGCCAGGGCTGGGGCACATGGGCCTCGCGCCAGGCACCATCTTCGTGCCGGAACTGCCAGACCCCATCGAGCGACAGGCTCTTGCGCGGCATGTCGACAGCCTCCGCGGCAACGGCGCGACCCAAGTCCATAATCCCCACCCTTAACTGGTATTAGTTATATTATTATCACCATACGGCGAAAGTTCAGACATTGGCAAGGGGGTGAAATCGGGCGGTGAACAGGATGGTGCGCCACATGGCGAATCCGTAACGAACGCGCCGAAAAGCAAATGTCGATGTTAACGGAATGCTACCGGAATGGGCATGCCGGCGAATCCGGGCTAAAGATCTATCCCCGCCTCTGGAGACATGATGGAAAAGCGCGCAACCATGCACGATGTGGCCGATCTGGCTGGGGTTTCCCAAGCGACGGTCTCGCTCGTTCTCAATGGCGTGCCCAATGCTCGCGTCTCGAAAGCCACGCGCCGCCGCGTGCAGGACGCCGCCGACAAACTGGGCTATCGCCGCGGCAAAACCCATCCGGTGCCGGCCGGCCGCCAGCGCGTCATCGGCCTTTTCATCGACGAAGTCTCGACGACACCCTTCGCCGCGCCCTTGATCGAAGGCGCCCGTGACGAAGCCGCCTTGCAGGACGTCACCGTGGCCACCTTCTGCACCGGCAACAATCCAGCGCTCGAACAGGCCGGGCTCGACATGCTAGTCGCCCAAAAGGCCATCGGCGCCATCTACACGACCCTGATGACCCGCGAAGTCATTGTGCCGGAAGCCTTTTCCGCGCTCCCTCTCGTGCTGCTCAACTGCTACGAAAAGCGCCTGCACCATCCCTCGGCGGTCCCCGGCGACATTGTCGGCGGCTATATAGCGACCGAGGCACTGATCAAGGCCGGCCACACCCGCATCGCCCATCTCGCCGGCGAATATCAAACCGCCGAAGCCGCCGTCGATCGCGAGAAAGGCTTTCGCCAAGCCATGGCCAAAGCCGGCATTTCAGTCGATGAATCCCTCGTCACCCTCGGCGGCTATTCCATCCGCGCCGGCCGCGAACGTGCCCTTGAACTGCTCTCGCGCGCCGATCGCCCCAGTGCCATCTTCTGCTTCAACGACCGCATGGCCATCGGCTGCTACGAAGCCGCCCGCATCCTGGGCCTCAAAATCCCGCAAGACCTCTCCATCGTCGGCTTCGACAATGAAGACCTCTCCGCCAACATGGACCCACCGCTCTCGACCATGGTGCTACCCCACGACGAAATGGCCCGCTGGGCCGTGGGACAATTGCTCGATGGCCTTGACGGGCTCGACGCCGACGAGCGCATGCAGAAGATCAAGATCGAGTGTGAGTTCGTTGAGCGGGAATCGATAGCGACGCCAAGGAGTTAGCTGCGGGGCCGATCCACCGAAGCCCTCTCCACCAAAGGACATTCGAGCTTCGTCAGCGGGTAAAGATCCTCAGACAACCCATCGCTCAGCTGTTCGGCAATCCACTGCCCCATCGCCCGATGCGGCAAGACCGACGTCGTCAGCTGCGGATGCAGGTGCCGGGCGATCTCTTCGTCGTCATAGCCCACCACCGACATATCCCGCGGGATTTCGTATCCCGCCTCTTTCAGCGCCTCATAACACCCGATCGCCATGCGATCGTTCTGGCAAAAAATCGCCGTCGGCACCTCGTACAAATCCAGGATTTTTCGCGTCGCTTCATAGCCGGCGCTAGCCGACCAATCGCCGCTAAAAACGAGATCCTGATCAAACGGGATATCAGCCGTCGCCAGCGCGCGCCGATAGCCCTTGAGCCGATCCTGCGCCGCCTCCATCCAGATTTCGCCGGTGATGGTGGCGATCCGCCTGTGGCCATGCGAAATCAGGTGATGCGTCGCCCGCTGTCCCCCGGCGATTTCGCTCGGAACCACGGCCGGTATTGTCTGCCCCGTCGCGTAGCAATTGAGCAGCAGCACCGGCACGTCGAGTTCGATCAGCGCCGCCGGCAGCTCCACTTCGCGGGTAAAAATCGTCATATAGACAAGTGCCGAAACGCCCTGCCCCACAAAGGTTTCGATCAGCTCTGCCTCGATCTCGGCATCGTTGCGGCTCTGCGCCACAAAAACCAGATCGCCCGCGGCCTGGGCCGCCTGGCTCAGCCCCTCGATCGCCTGCACCGCCTCGGGACTGGTCGCGAGTTGATCAACGATGAACCCGATCCGCCGCCCACGCTTGGCCTTGCGCTGCTCCACCGCCACACGCGCAGGCGTCGCGCCATAGCCTAGCCGCCGCGCCACCTCCAACACCCGCTGCCGCGTTTCCGGCGATAATCTTATCCCCGGGGCATCATTTATAACGAATGATACAGTGGCCTGCGAACACCCAGCTTCGCGGGCAATGTCGGTCATCGTGACACGGCGCGTCGTCGACGCGCCGATGTCACCTTGTCCATCCCTGCGAACCCGTTTCCCCGAAGCCGCCATCAAACCCCCAGCCATACCCATGCTAATGCACAAGATGATAATATTATCAATCCGGATTATTAGCAGGGCTAGACGGCTGCACCGTCCTCGATGGGGGAGAGACCATCTAGTCCGCGATGCTTGAGGAGGCCCGCAACGTCAGGATCGCGGCCGCGGAACAACCGATAGGCCTCGGCATAATCGCGCGATCCACCGGCCGAATAGACATAGCGATAGAGCCGCTCGGCGGTTTGAGGATCAAACGGATCGCCCACCTCCTCGAAGGCATCGTATCCGTCGGCATCGAGCACTTCGGACCAGAGATAGCTGTAATAGCCCGCGGCATAGCCATCCCCCGAGAAGAGATGAAGGAAGTGCGTGCTGGCGTGGCGGAGGGCGATTTCGGCCGGCATGCCGATATCGGCGAGTGTCTCGGCCTCAAGCGCCGCGATGTCGGGATCTTCGCCCAGCGGCTTGGAATGGAGGTCCATATCGAGCAACGCCGAGGAGACGAACTCGACGGTTTCGAAACCGGTATTCGCCTTGCCAGCCGCCTTCAGCTTCTCCAGCAAATCCAAAGGGATAGCATCACCGGTGCGGTAATGAACAAGCCGTTCGAGGACGGGTTTGGATTCAAGCCAGTGCTCGTAAATCTGCGACGGCAGTTCGACGAAATCGCGGGCGACGCTGGTGCCGGAAATGCGCGGAAAGGTGACATCGGACAGAAGGCCATGGAGCCCGTGGCCAAATTCGTGGAACACTGTCCGCGCTTCATCGAGCGAGAGCAAAGCCGGCTGGCCAGCCGGTGGCTTCATGAAATTGCAGGTGTTGACGATCAGCGGGAGCACCTCGCCATCAAGCCGCTGCTGCTTGCGGAACGAGGTCATCCAGGCGCCACTGCGCTTGCCGGCGCGGGCGAAGAAATCGCCATAGAAGAGCCCGATAGTGCGCCTTGCCCTTTGGACTTCCCAGACGCGGACATCGTCGTGGTAGCCCTCGATATCCGGCCGCAAGACAAAGCTGACGCCGAAGAGTCGCTCGGCCGTGTAGAAAGCGGCTTCGATGACCTTATCGAGTTCGAGATAGGGTTTTACGGCTGTCTCGTCGAAGTCATAGCGGGCAACCCGCAGCTTTTCGGCATAGTAGCGCCAGTCCCAGGCAGCCAATGTGAAGGTCTCGCC
>CAJYKO010000164.1 GCA_913775215.1 uncultured Devosia sp.
CTTCCGCTACACGACCAATAAGGCTGTCCTCCACACCGACGCCAACTTCATGCCCAAGCGCCGCCACCTCTGGTCCGCCTGGAACTATCTGCGCTCGAGCCGCGAGCAGGATAGCCTCAGCCTCACCTATTGGATGAATAAGCTCCAGCCGCTGCCGACGACGACGAGCCTTTTCGTCACGCTCAATCCGCACATGGATTTTGCGCCTGGCACCGTCCAATATGAAATCGATTACGAGCACCCGCTTTTTGACGCGACTGCCGTCGATGCCCAGCGCGCTCTCTGGCAGATCCAGGGCGTCAACCGCACTTGGTTTGCCGGTGCCTGGATGGGCTACGGCTTCCACGAAGATGGTCTGCAGGCCGGCCTTGAAGTGGCCGAGCGCATCGGTGGCCTCTTGCGTCCCTGGAATGTCCCCAATCAGCGCTATCGCATCGCGCACAATTGGGTGCAGGACGATCAGCAGCTGCAGGCTGCGGAGTAGGGCGGTGACTACCACCGGCAGCGCTATCTATGTCGGCGACGTCATCCACAAACGCGTCCGCCCCAAGCGCCATCACCTGCGCTATCGCGTCTTTTCACTGCTGATCGATCTGGCCGAGCTCGAAACGCTCGATAAAAAGCTCCGTCTCTTTTCGCTCAATCGCTTCAACGCCATCTCGTTGTTCTTGTCCGATTTCGGTCCGCGCGACGGCTCGAGCATTGCCGATTTCGTCCGCCGCAAGGCAGCCGCGGCCGGGGTTTGCGACATTGCGCGCATCCGCATGCTCGCCTATCCGCGCATTTTTGGTTACGCCTTCAATCCCATCACGGTCTACTTCTGCGAGAACGAAGCCGGCGAGACCGTTTTCATGCTCCACGAAGTGTCAAACACGTTCGGTGAGCATCATTTCTACACTGCCCCCGTGACCGCCGAGGGCGACGAAATCCGTCATCAGAACCCCAAGGCCTTCTACGTTTCCCCATTCAACACACTTGAGGGCGACTATCGCTTCTCCATCCGTCCACCGGATCAATCGGTCTTCCTCGGCATCATGCTCAGCACCACCGAAGGTCCGCTATTATCAGCCTATTTCAAGGGCGAGCGCCGCGATTTGAGTGATAACCAACTCGTCAAACTGCTGCTTGCATATCCGTTAATGACCGTTAAAGTATTGCTAGGCATCCATTGGGAAGCGCTTCTGCTCTGGCTCAAGGGCGTGCCTCCGACGTTGAAATTTCGCAAACTGCATGCGCCACGTCGGTCGGCATCGCGATAGTTTAGGTAGAGCGGCGCAATGAGTAAATCTGTAGTTGAACACACCCATACCGGCGCAACGCTGTGGACGCGCTTTGCTTCGTATGTAGTCGAGCGCATCGGTGTTGCGCTGATCGGCAATCCGAAATTCGGCGCCGTAACGGTTATCTTCCCCAATGGCCGTACCCGCACCATCGGCAATACCAAAACCGGCGAACACGCCGTTCTTCGGCTCAATAATTTCAAGGTCATAACCGAAGCCATGCGGCGCGGCACGATTGGGTTTGCCGCCGCCTATATGAATGGCGATATCGAGGTCGATGACCTGACGGCGCTCTTCCGTTTTTATCTGCAAAACCGCGCCATGTTCGAAAGCGCTAATAACGGTTTCTTCCGCCGCGCGGCCTCGGACATTCGCTATCACCTCTCGCGCGGCAATACGCTCGAAGGCTCGAAGAAGAACATCGCCGAACACTACGATCTCGGTAATGATTTCTATGGCCAGTGGCTCGACCCGTCGATGACCTATTCCTCGGCCATCTTCCAGTCCGGCGACCAGAGCCTTGAAGAAGCGCAGCGCGCCAAGTATCGCCGCGTCGCCGACATGGCCGGGATCACGCCGGGCTCCTCCGTGCTCGAAATCGGCTGCGGCTGGGGCGGCTTCGCTGAAACCGTCGCACGAGATTATCAGGCAAACCTGCGCGGCATCACCCTTTCGGCCGAGCAACTGAAATACGGCCAGGAGCGCCTCGCCCGTCAGGGTCTCGATAATTTCGCCAAGCTCGTCTTCGAGGATTATCGCCACACCGAAGGCCAGTTCGACCATATCGGCTCCATCGAGATGATCGAAGCCGTGGGCGAGGAAAATTGGCCAAGCTATTTCCAGGCGGTTCATGATCGTCTCAAGCCCGGGGGCACCGCCGCCATCCAGGCGATTACCATCAATGAGAGAGATTTCGTGGGCTACCGCAATGGCCCCGATTTCATCCAGCGCTACATCTTCCCTGGCGGCATGCTGCTGACCAAGACGGTGATGCGCGAGTTCGGCGAAAAATACGGCCTCGTCCTCGAAGATGTCGAGAACTTCCGCCTGTCCTATGCCAAGACCCTAAAACTCTGGCGCGAACGCTTCCTCGAACGCTGGCCCATGATCGCTCCACTCGGCTATGACGAAGTCTTCAAGCGGAAGTGGGTCTATTACCTGAGCTATTGCGAAGCCGGTTTCACCGAAGGCTCCATCGACGTCGGCATCTACCAGTACCGCCGTCCGGCTTAAGGAGCGTTAAGCTCGGTAGCCCTCATCCTGAGGCGCTCGCCAAAGGCGAGCCTCGAAGGACGAGGGTGTGGCACAACCTCTCCCACCCACCGTCCTGCACGTCCCCTTCCAGAGGGGGGCCGGGAGGGGATGCAGCGAGCCACTATACCGAAACCCTAAAACCGGATCACCATCCAGATCGCATCATCGCGGCGCAATTCCTTGAGCCCCACGCGCTGGTAAAACCCAAAAGCCCGCTCATTCCTGAGCCCCAGGCCAAGATGCATGCCCGTAACGCCCGCCGCCCGTAGCGAGTCCATCTCCGTCTCGATCATCTTCCGGCCCCATCCGCCCGACTGCACCTCAGGCAGCAGGTTGATGTGCATATGTGCCGGGTACTCCCGCATGATCTCCGGATCGCTCTTGGGCGGGTTGGTCAGCTTGTCGAGCACATTGCTGTCGAGCTTTGCCTCAGGCGTGCGCCCCGCATAAGTCCTCGCGAGCTGCGGATACCAGTCCCGATCAAGCTGAGCCTCGTAGGCTTCCGTATCTGCCGCACCTACGACATAACCGACCACCTTGCCACCAGTCTCAAGCACAAAGGCATGGTCGGGCGCAAAAAAGAGATAAGGCACGGACCAGACGAGCCCGGGATAATCCGGATCAGAATAGAGCGCCGAGGCGTCCTGTCCCGAATCTGCGGTGAGCACGCAGATTTCGGACAAAGCCGCGCGATCATCCGGACGGGCGGGGCGGATCACAGGGGTCATGGTTTCCTCCTCAAAGACCCAAGTCTTCTACGCGGAGGATCAAAGCGCTGACAATCGCTAGCGAGCAATCACTTGGGCAAGAGCTTCTTCATCAGCGCAAAGAAGATAGGGTAGGGCAGGAAACGAATGGTCTTCATCAGCCACACCATGCGCTTGGGAAAAGCGATCTCGAACCTGTCCGACTTGGTCAAGCCTTCGACGATCCGGTTCGCCGCATCGTCGGTTTCCATCAGGAACGGCATCGGAAAATCGTTCTTGTCCGTCAGTTCCGATTTGACGAAGCCCGGCGCAATCATCCTTACCTTGATATTGTCGGCCGCCAGTTCCGTCCGCATGGTCTCGAGGAGGTTGATCAGCCCCGCCTTGGTCGATGAATAGGCTGCCGAGCGCGGCAAGCCGAAATACCCCGCCACTGATGCGATAACGGCAAAATGCCCGCCACCCTGCTTGCGCATTTGCTCGATCATCGGCTGCGCGACGCGCAAAACACCGAGATAATTGGTGTCGACAGTCTTTACGAAGTCGTCGAACCCATAATTGCCGACATCCATCGGCTGCCAAGCTGCGGCCCCGAAGAGAAAAAGATCGATCCGCCCCAACTCGCTGGCAATTTTGGTCACCATTGCCTCGACCGCATCCTTGTCGGTGACGTCGAGCGGGTAAGGCCGGATTTTGGGGTTGCCACCAGCCACCGCCGCAAGCTTGTCCTCGCGACGGCCGGAAATGGCAATGGTCCAGCCCTCTGCGGCGAGCTTCTTGGTGACGGCTGCGCCAATGCCCGATCCGCCGCCGATAATCCAGGCCACACCGGGTTTCATAGCTTAAATGCCAAACAGGGGTTGCAGGGCGCGCATCAATCGGCCTTGGAATGTCAGCTTGGCATCGACCGCCACGAGACAGATGCAATCATCGCCCGGCTCGGCAATCGGCTGGTGCTCCACATCTTCATCATGGTCCGCAATATCGCCTACGGCAAAAACCCCAAACCGGTCGCGGTAAGCGCCCTGGAGAATGAGCGTCAGCTCCTGCCCGCCATGACCATGCTCGGGCACCGGCCGACCCGCCGCCACGCGCAGCAGCATCAGCCGCGATCTTCCGTCCCGGCCCCAGGCGAGGTCAGCCGTCGCAACGCCCGGCCCGGTCCAACGCCATTTGACGCTCTTCAAACCATTTGGCAGATACTTGCTCAAGGGCAGGGGTATATCGTCAGCCGCACCCTTGTCCCGCCGCGGATATTCGATCCGGTCGTCACCCAGCTTGGTCATCAGTCGCGTGAGCGCGCCATCCGATAGTGCGGCCGGTTTTTCGTCGGCCAGCAAGGCGCCACCGATGACATTGATATGGCGCACAGTCTCGCGTCCGCCTTCCGACATGGCCAGATGGGTCGCGATCACGGCGGCATAGGGTTCGTCCAGCGTCCCGGCACTGAAGGCCATCAGGGTCGCAATGTCAGGGTGATGTGTAACCGTCATTGTAAATCCTCCAGCATGGGCCGGAGCCGTTCGTAAGCAAGTCTGAGTCTGGACTTAACAGTGCCCAGCGGGATCCCGATCCGCTCTGCAATCTGTGCGTGTGGGAGGTCATAGAGAAAACTGAGACGCACCACTTCCTGCTGTTCCGCCGAAAGCGATTTTAGCGCATCGGTGACCCGTCCGATGACCTGCCGCTGCTCCACGAGCACGCTGCCATTCGGCTCTGCACTCTCGAGGGTAACAGTTTCAAGGTCTTCATAGGGCTTGTTCGATTGCCGCCTGAATTGGTCGATTCTGAGATTGCGCGCGATCGTGAAGATCCAGGTCGAAGCTGCGCCCCGATCCGTAGAATAAAGATGTGCCTTCCGCCAGACGGCGAGAAAGGTTTCCTGAACCATATCCTCTGCAATGGCTTCACTCGCGCCAAGCTTCAGCATCATGGCCTTTACTCGTGGTCCCAACAGGGAAAAGAGCGCTGCCAGCGCCTCCCGATCCCGGTCTTGCGCAATGCGCATGAGCAGGGTTTCGGCATCGGCGCTTTGTGGTATTCCGGAACTGGATCCGGTTCTGCTTTCAGACATTGCTATGGAATACATCGGCCGATCCATCCTTGTCAGCTTGATTACGCTGCGCGCGAAGCCTTGGATCAGCGGTTTAAAACTTGACTTGACCGATCAGTTTTGACGTTGCAGAAAACCCTGACTTTTTGAGCAAGGTTAGGCAAATGCTGTCCCGTCCCATCGCTCTCTCGGCTCTCGCTGTTCTGGTGCTCTCCAGCGCCGCCAATGCCGAGCCTTGGACCTATACCGATGGCTCCGGCCAGACTGTCACATTGGATGCCGTTCCCCAGCGCATCATCGCGAGCCAGGACGCTGCCGCCGGCCTCATTCCGCTGGGCATCCGCCCCGTCGGCATCTATGCCGATAGCCCTGTCGCCGAAGCCAAGGCGCTCCAGGGTCTTGACCTAACAGGCATCGAAATCATCGGCCAAGCCTGGGGCGAGGTCGATATCGAAAAGGCCGCAGCGCTCGAGCCGGATGTCATCATCGCCGAATATTGGCCTCTCGATACCGCCTGGAGCGGTGGCGACGATGTGGTCAATGCGCTCCAGCCGCTTGCCCCGATAACCGGCGTCACCCAGGGCGCTTCGATCCTCTCGCTGATAAACGATTACGAGACGCTCGCCCAAAGCCTCGGGGCAGATCTCGACCAAGCCGAAATCGCTGCCGACAAAGCCGCCTTCGACACTGCTCTGACCGACTTTAAATCGGCCGTCGCCGCCAAGCCAGACCTGACGGCACTTGCGGTCTGGGCGGGCACCGATGGTCTCTATATTGCCGCCGTCGCCGGTGCCGCCGAACTCATGGATTTCAAGGCCTGGGGTCTTAACCTGACCGATCCCGAAGTCGCCGACGATCGCGGCTATTGGGAAACCCTGTCTTGGGAAAATGCCGACAAATATCAGCCCGATCTGCTGCTCGTCGACAATCGATCCGCCTCGACCCTTGAGACAGCCGAAGCGCAGCCAACCTGGAAGCTGATCAAGGCCGCAGAAGCCGGCCAGATTGCCGATTGGCCCGCCTTCTGGCTGCGCAATTATAAGGCCTATGCCGGTGCCCTTAACGATCTCACCGCCGCCATCAATGCGG
>CAJYKO010000165.1 GCA_913775215.1 uncultured Devosia sp.
CCATTAAGGCTCAAGTCGAGCGAGGTGCGCGCTTCTTTTTCGAGAGTGACATCCTGTTCTTCGGACGAGACCGAAATCCCCTCCCCGCTCGAAAGCGCGAGCTTATAGGTCCCGGCTTCGCCGCTGACATTGTTGATCTCGACAAGGAGCCGCGCCTCGTCGCCAACGCGGAGGAAGCGCGGCGGGCTGAGGGTGACGACGACCGGATCGCGCACCAGCACATCGGCCGAGGCATGGCCCACGGCGCTTGCGGTCCAGGCCATGGCCATGACGCGGACCGTGCCGGTAAAATCGGGCATGTCGAAGCTGACTTCGGCCGTGCCGTCTTCGCCAACGGTGACGATGCCGGAATGGAGCGCCACGAGAACCGAAGTCGGCGGCGGGGTGCCCAAGCGCGAACCGCCACCATCGCCGCCCGAGCGCATGGCGCCGGCAAGACCCTGAGTCGGATCGATCAGCGAACCGTAGAGATCGCGGATATCCATGCCAAGCTGGCGCTGGCCGAAATAATAGTCGTCCGGCGCCGGCACCTGGAAATTGGTGAGGTTGAGGATGCCGAGATCGACCGCTGCCACGGCGACATAGGCCGTTTCGCCCGGTTGAACATTGGCGATGCTGACCTTGGTGGTGAAGGCTTCGCGCGGCAGGGTTTCGGTCGGTGTTTCAAGGCTGACATCGAGCTTGAGATCGCCCGGCTCGACATCGGCAAACGCCAATCCGAGAGCGCGGGACGGCATGCGCTTTTCAGCCGCGTCGGACGGACGATATAGGATCGCCGTCACATAGGCGCCGGGGCCCCATTCCTCGGTGACCGGAAGGCCCACCGTCGTGCCGCCTTCGGGCACATCGACAGCTTCCATGGCGATGACGCGATTGTCGATCACCATGACCAGCGCCTTGCCGGCAAACTGCGGATCGAGTTTCAGGTTGGCCGTGTCGCCGACCTTATAAGCATCCTTATCGAGGGCAACCTGCAGCGTGTCGGGCGTGTCCGAACCGGCATCGGCATAGTAATAGCCGGCATAGAATTCATAGCTCGACGAGGTGCCATCACCTTCGACTTCGAGGCGATAGAGACCCCAATCGACATTGGCGCCCACGGTGGCCGAGCCGCCGTCTTCGGTGGTTGCCGTACCATTGGCCACTTCGCGGGCGGTGGTGATGCCTTCCCACTTCCAGGTGCTGCCGTCGCGATACCACTGATAATTGGTTTCGACCTTGGAGAGGGTCCAGTTGAGATCGCTTGTCGCCACCTTCTCGCCCTCGGGCGAAACGGCGATCAGCTCGAACTGCGCCTGGCTGCCTTCCTCAAGGCCCGATGCGTCATCGAATACCGGCTTGATGCCGATCCGAATGCCATCGGCTTCGACAGCGCGCGTGATGCTGCGCTCGACGGTACGGCCGCTGGTATCGACGAGACGAAGGAGGATTTGGGCTTCAAGCGGCCGCGTCGTCACCTGCGCTTCAGGCAGCGTCACTTCAGCGACAGCATTGCCCGCATCATCCGTGACGCCGACAACGCCGAGCGGTTCGCGCGTCGTTTCAATGGTGTCGTCGAGCCGGCCGAAGGTGAAGCCGGGGAAGTCGGGCAGGGTCGTGCGCGGGCTGAGGATCGCGTCGGCTTCGATGGAAAGGCCCGGTGCCGTCGCGCCATAGAGATACTTTGCCGCGATATCGATCGCATTGACCTCGCCGGCCTTGAACGGCCCCTCGCCTTCCGGCTTGATTTCAAAAGCCAGACGCTCCGGCTCGAAATCTTCGACAAGGAATGTCGTTGTCGAGAGCGCATCGGCGTTGGGATCGGAATAAAGCCGCAGCGTCCAGGAGCCGCGCATGGCTTCATCGGGCATCGGCAGCGCGGTGAAATAGCCGCCCGCGCCTTCATCATTGAGCACCTGGGTATCAGCCAAGACGCCATCGGGCCGCTCGATCTGCAGGGTCAGCGGCAGTTTGGTCACCGCCTCGGCCTTGGCATCGCGCAGGAGCGCGGTGAGATAGACCGTCTCGCCCGGGCGATAAACGCCACGCTCGGTCGTCATGAACGCATCGAGCGGACCGGGCGACGGACGCCCTTCGACGCCGCGATCGGTCAGATCGAAGGCGGGCTTTGAGAGATCAAGGAAGGCATAATCGCCATTGGCGGTTTCCGCGACCAACAATTGCGGGGCGCGGCCACCGGTGCCGCGGGCAAGGCCCGGCGCAAAGACGGCGCGGCCATCGGCATCGGTCTTGGCTTCGCCGAGGATTTCATTATTGACCGCAACGAGCCGAACAGTGGCATCGGCCACCGGCTCGGCACTATCGAGGCTGCGCACGAAGGCATGGACGCCATCGTCGCCGGCAATCGTCGTCAACCCGAGATCGGTGACGATGAACCAGTGCGTTGCCAGCTCGGTCCAATAGTCTTCATCGGTTTCGCCCTTGATGCGGGCGGTGATGACATAGGCGCCGGCTTCCATCTGGCCGAGCGTATCGGCCACCGGAATAGCCGTGGTGACGAGCGCATTGGGTTCGCCCTGCGCCAGATCGACCTCGCCCTTCCAGACTTCCTGGCCGGTTCGGTCGGCGATTTCCTCGGCATTGTATTGAGCAAGATTGCCCTGGAATATGCCATCGCGTACGGCCGTCGCGATCGAGCGATCGCCGATCCGATAGATCATGACTTCGGCGGTTTCGGCATTTACCGAGGTGATCGGCAGGCCGCCGCCAAGCCCGGCTGGCATGACATAGGCATTGTTGGCAAAGCCAACGAAAGGCGCGCGGTCGGGCACATAGACGTTGAGGTCGACATCCTTGGCTAGTTCTTCTCCGTCGGCGGATTTGAGACCCGCGCGAACCTTGATGTCATAGCGGCTGCCATGCTGCACGCCTTCAACGCAGATCTGGCTGGTTTCGGTTTCGACCGACACCTGCGGGGCATTTGCCACCGAAACGAAGGCGGACAGATCCGTGCTGCCAAGCGGATCGGAAAAGACCATGCAGATGCGCGGCGAGGCGGCTTCGGCATCAACGACATGATCGGTGATGCGGAACCCATGCTGGGCGACGACCTCGTCGAGATGGGCTTCGACATCGGCATCGGGCTCGAGTTTCACGGCCAGGCGATAGGTCGCAATCGCCTCGCGCCA